>CAZKQC010000103.1:0-4468 GCA_964554825.1 uncultured Planctomycetales bacterium | reverse complement strand
GAAGAGGACCTCTTGACCTTCAGGGAACTTACGGTTTTCTTAAGGGTAGATGAGAGTTTTTGCAGTATAAGCATGCGCGCACGCAACCTGCGTTTTGCGACCTCCGGGTATATATCATCCAGGAAGTAGAGGCTTAGGTCCAGGCTAAACTGCGGCCGGTTAAAATTCAGGAAGCTCTCGGAAAGCAATTCTCTGAAGCGGCCTTCTCCCTTAGGGGTAAGCTCATAGACAAGCCTCTGGGGCCGCCTGCCCTGCCTGCTTATGCGTTTTACTACCAGTCCTTTTTTCTCCAGTATCCGTAGAGGATAATATATTGATTTAACATCTATACCCGCAAACAGAGAGAGGATATCTTTGATCCTTTTTTTTATTTCATAGCCGTGTTTTGGGCTTTCTTTCAATAATCCAAGCAGGATAAGCTCATGCCCGATCATTGCACCACTCCCATATCCCTGAATTTTTTATACCTTAACCGGAGCAGTTCTTTTTTCTCCGTTGCCCTTAAGGCCTTCAACTGCCTGGCTAATACCTCTTTCACGGTCAAGGCCATCTGCTGTGGGTCATGATGGGCGCCGCCCAACGGCTCGGGGATCACTTCGTCAATTATACCCATCCTCAGCAGATCCTGGGCAGTCAATTTCAATACTTCGGCAGCATCGGGAGAACGGGAACCGTCCTTCCATAATATCGCCGCGCAGCCTTCCGGAGAGATAACCGAATAATAGGCATTTTCTAAAACGCAGACTTTATCAGCTACGCCTATACCTAGTGCGCCGCCGGAGCCTCCTTCGCCGATTACTATAGCTACGATGGGTACCGCTATACCGATCATTTCCCGTAAATTCAGCGCGATGGCATGAGCCTGGCCGCGCTCCTCCGCACCTATGCCGGGATAGGCGCCTGGCGTATCAATAAACACCGCGATAGGTATGTCGAACTTCTCGGCCATTTGCATAAAACGCAGGGCCTTACGATAACCCTCCGGATGCGCACAGCCAAAGTTACGTTTTAGATTTTCCTTAGTATCCCTGCCCTTCTGGTGCCCGATAACCATAACCTTCTGATTATCCAGCCTGGCAAACCCGGCAATCATGGCCTTATCATCAGCGAAACTCCTATCTCCGTGCAATTCTATGAAATCAGACATGATCATAGCGATATAGTCCAGGGTGTAGGGCCTTTTGGGGTGGCGGGCGATCTGCACCCTCTGCCAAGGGGTGAGATTCCCGTAGGTGTCTTTCTTTAAACTCTCGAGTTTCTCCTCCAGGTGCCTTACTTCTGAAGAAAGATCAATCTTCTTCTCTGAGATAAAAGACCTCAACTCCTGAATCTTTTTCTCAAGCTCTATAACAGGTTTTTCAAAATCTAGTCCGTGTCCGTTCATCGGCTAACCGCTTAAGGAAATCGCTAACTGGAAATTAATCGATGACAACTACCTCTGTGCCTTCAGGGACTATTGCGTATAACTCCTCAACCTCGGGGTTTGCCATGCGTACGCAGCCCTTAGTAGCCTGTTTGCCGAGGCTTGCGGGTTCGGTAGTACCGTGAATGCCATAGCCTGGAAGACTGATGCCCAGCCAGCGCGAACCGAGTATATTCTCCGGGCTGCCGGGTTCAACAACAGCACCTGCCTTAAACCAGGTGGGGTGGGAGAGTTTATTGACAATCTTAAATGTACCAACAGGAGTAGAGTTATTTGCCCCCGTTGAAACAACGTAGGTCTTGATAATATCTTCGTCGCTTTTTAGGATGAGTATATTCTGAGATTTATCAACCAGTATGTTAAAAGGCGCATTCCAAACCCTGATCTTTCTGCCCACGAAGATCTTATCTCCGGAGATATTATTGCTTTTCATAAGTAACTCCGGGGTGGTCTTAAACTCCCGGGCGATCTTGGCAAGGCTGTCCCCGGGCTTTATGGTGTAGACAACGCACTTAGGGGTAACAATCGAAGAAAAGAGTATCTTTATGTTGCAATCCTGGGCCTTTTTCTGCCAATTCGCTACTTCAGCTGAATTGGTAAATTCGTTGATTAATTGCTGGTAAATAGCATTCGCCTCAACCAGATTGCCCATGGCTTCCAACTCCGAGGCCCTGGCAACAAGCGCAGAGGCAGAAGTATTATTGCTTGTTTTGAAAGGCGCCCTGAACGGCAACTTTTTTATATTGAAACTGATAAAAACAGTCAGCAGTACTACCAGAACCAGTGCTACCACCAACAACAATCTCTTACGCACTCTCCCCTCCCTATTATCGTGCCATTAACGCAATGGTTACGCCCAATAAAAATCCCACAATCACCTCTATTGGCGTATGGCCTACAAGCTCACGCAACCTGCCCTCGTGAATCTTACCCTGCCAATAGATATCATCCATTATCTTATTCAGGATCCTCGCCTGACGACCGCTTGAGCGCCGCACACCCTGAGCATCGAACATCACTACGACGGCAAAGGAAACAGCCAGGGCAAAGTACACGGTATTGAAACCACAGTCCATCCCTATCGCGGTAGCCAAGCAAGAGGCCCCTGCAGCGTGGCTTGAGGGCATGCCTCCCGTACCTACAAACCAGCGAAAATCAAAACGCCTCTGATTTATAACCCCTATGGTTACCTTGATAGTCTGGGCTATCACCCACGCAGAAAGCGTGGTCATAAATATTTTGTTCTTGATTATATCGGTTATTATATACGTCATTATTCGTTCGGGGAAAGAGACTTGACCTCTATCTTAACCCTAGTGGGATAGGTAGGCTTGCCGTCTTTTACCAGGAAACCGCGGTTACCTTCAAGGACTTTACCGCTGACAACTTCCTCTTTGAACTTTATCTGGGAACGGACCTTGCGCATCTGTTTCTTTAATTCCCTGATCGCCTTTTTCAATTCCGCAACCGAGCTCAGGCGGAGCGCAAGCGTTTCCTTCTCCTGAGAAACCTGGTTTAATTTAACGTTTAAGCTGTCATTTTGATCTCTTACAGCCATATTTTCGGCCTTGAGGATAGAAACCTGCGAATTTAATTCTTCTACTATCTTCTGGGCATACGCCACATCCGTACTGAGCTGAGCGATCTTTTCTTCTCTGGCCTTGAGATTATCCTTAAGGACAGTGCTCTCCTGGATTAACTGCTGACTAAGCTGTTTCTCTTTATCCAGGTCCTGCAGAATGACCTGCCTCTCTGCCTCCAAAGCTGACAGCTGCGCCTTGATCTGATTGACTGTATTCAAAAGCTCATATTTCTCCTTCAGGGCATAAACATACTTAAAGATGCTGAAGGCAGTTATACCTAGCAGGAGCGCGATCAGGATAATCCTGGAGTATTTTGGTTGTGCCTTTTCCATTTTTTTACATTATATAATTAGGGGTTATAAAAAGCAAGCTTTTTAGTTAAGTTTTAAAGTTTTATCTCTAATCTGAACTCAGTATAAAAACCATCCCTGGCGTCTACCTTTCCCAGGCTATCCCGGTATTTAAAAGAGCGGTTAAAAACTCCTCCTGCCGATAAAGAACCCTGGAGGCAAGTCCGGGGCATGAATTTTACGCCCGCTCCCAGGCGCGTCTCTTTGTAAGAAAGCACGATGTTTTTTGCGTTATCTTGATTTACTTCGAATTCGCTGTTCAAAGAACCGCCCCCTTCAGCAAAAATTGTAATCCGCCTAGTCAAGGCATAACTGATATTCGGCCTTTTCGGTACGATATTAAAGGCCAGCCTTTCATTGGGTTTATAGATAAACCCCAGTATCGGCAGTATCTTCTTTTCAAAATCAGGATATACCGCAATACCGGCCAGGAAAGTCCACTGCTCATCAGGCAGGTAAATAAGAAAAGAACGCAAGGGTATGCGAAAGGCAGAGGCGGGAAAATTCCAGTCATCGGCGTAAAAAGAGGGGCTGAGACCTAAGCGCAGATAGGTCTTTTTAAAATCCAGAAAAGGAAGCGTGGCTTGCGCATCCGTAGTCAAACCGACCAGGCGGGAGGGCAATTCCACTCCCGTTGTGTTTTCTATGCCTATATACTGGGTACCCAGGGAAAATTTTACCGGCAATCTTGAAAAGATCTTGTATTCCTGGCTGTATTCTGCCTCTGACGCAACAACACCTATCTCTCCGGAGGCAGCATCTACGGAGCGTCCGGGCATATACCTGACATATGAATCAATTTCTGCTGCGAGGCACAATCGAGGGCAAAGAAACCAGGCAAGCGAAATTGCTAAGAATGCAAATAAAAAACCCATTCTCACAGACCTAACTCCCACAGGTAACCTTCTTTCTAAATACCAGCCTATAGGCTTAAGGTTGTCTTTATGAAATTTATTATTTCTGCTTTGGATTTTTCTGCTTCAAATTTTTCTCTCATCAGCTTTCTAAACCTGTTTAATTCCAGGGCAGAATCAAATGCCAATGGCAGTGTTTCAGAAAACCAGGAAGGAATTGTTGGCACTCTTTCAATTGTTCCTTTTACATAGATATTC
>CAZKQC010000102.1:0-4473 GCA_964554825.1 uncultured Planctomycetales bacterium | reverse complement strand
ATCGCAGGAGATTTTGCATATACCTAACCTTCTTGTTATAAACCTGCATGCCTCGCTCCTGCCTAAATACCGGGGTGCCGCACCCATAAACCAGGCGATCATCCAGGGAGAGAAAAAAAGCGGGGTAACCATAATGAAAATTACCAAACAGATGGATGCCGGTCCGATAATACTGCAGAAGAAGCTTGCGATTGAGCCTTCTGATACTGCGGTTACTCTGGAGGAGAAATTATCTAAACTCGGCGCAGAGGCATTGCTAGAGGCGCTTGGGCAGATTGAATCCGGCACTTACAAAGCAGTGGCGCAGAGTTTTAAAGATGCAACCTTTGCCCCAAAGCTAAAAAAACAAGACGGCCTTATTGACTGGAGTAAGCCCGCTCAAGATATTTCTAATCTGGTCAGAGGCACACTCCCCTGGCCGGGTGCTGTTACTTATTATAAAGGTAAGTTGTTGAAGATATACCAGGGGAAGGCTTTTTTAGCTTTGGAAAAGGAGAAGTCAATCTTTGCGCCAGGACAGATTGTAAAGATCATGAAGGAAGGGATAGCTGTGGCTACGGGAAAGGGAGACTTAATCATCGAAGAATTGCAGTTAGAAGGCAAAAGAAGGATGAACGCCCAGGATTTTATCCTGGGGCATAAAATTAAAGAGGGAGATTTTTTCTCTTGCATTCCAAATAAACTATGTTAAAATAAAATTCTGTTTTATTAACGTTTTTAACTAACTGGACTCATAATAGATGCCGGAATTAAGAAAAGACCCGATTATAGGCAGATGGGTTATTATCGCCACTGACCGCGCAAGGCGGCCTGACCAGTTTTCAAGCCAGGCTCAAGATACACCTTCAGAGAAGCCCTGCCCTTTCTGCGAAGGAAGCGAATCGCAAACCCCCCCTGAAATATACGCCATAAGGCCGCGCCGCACCCAGGCTAACAGCCCGGGCTGGGACTTAAGGGTTGTGTCCAGCATTTCTCCGTTTTTAAGGGTAGAGGGCGAGCTTGACCGCAGGGGCAAAGGGATCTATGACGTAATGAGCGGTATAGGCGCGCATGAAGTTATTATCGAGACCAGTCAGCATATCGCCAATATGGCGGATTTAAGCGAGGAGCAGATCTCCAGAGTCCTGACTTGTTACATAGACAGGATGACAGACCTGGAGCGGGATATCCGCTTAAAATACGCCCTTATCTTTAAGAACCACGGTTGGGTAGCAGGAGGGGGCCACACCAGGCATTCCCGCTCCCAGCTTATCGCCACACCGGTTAATCCTAAACGCGTCAAGGAAGAGCTGATCGGCGCCAGGCATTATTATGAATATCACGAAAGATGCGTATTTTGCGACCTGGTAAAGCAAGAGATGCAATCAAAGGACCGGCTTATACTGGATATAGACGGTTTTATCGCCATCGCGCCCTTTGCCGCAAGATTTCCTTTTGAGGTCTGGATAATGCCCAAGAAACATTCCTGTGACTTCACCAGGCTTGAGATGGGCCAGCGCATAGATTTAGCTAGGATAATGAAGCAGGTGCTTCTTAAGCTTAAAAAAGGATTGAATGACCCGCCTTACAATTACGTTGTGCATACCGCGCCTTTCAGGAGGCCAAAGGTGGGCTACTGGAAGAGCATTGATGATGATTATCACTGGCATATTGAGATTATGCCGCGCTTGACCCGCGTAGCCGGTTTTGAGTGGGGGACCGGTTTTTATATCTGCCCCCTGCCGCCGGAAGACGCAGCCAAGTTTTTAAGAGAGGTCCAGGTTTAAATGTCAGAGCTAAGAAGAGATCCTATCGGAGGCCGCTGGGTTATCGTAGATACAGACCATCCCAGCACCCCGGATGAGTTTAAGCACGAACAGCAATCCTACAAAGGCGGGACTTGTCCTTTCTGCTACGGCAATGAGGCAATGACCCCCCCTGAAATAGATTCCCTCAGGGACCCCAGCACCAGCCCCAATACCTCGGGCTGGCAGGTGCGCGTTGTCCTTAACAAATTCCCCGCGCTTAAAATAGAAGGCGATCTGGATAGGAGGGGGCTGGGTATATATGATATGTCAAGCGGGATAGGCGCGCATGAAGTTTTGATTGAAACCCCCTATCATCAAAAAGATATCCCGGATTTATTAAACTACGAACTTGAGAATGTCATCTCCACGTATTGCCGACGGGCCCTGGACCTGATAAGAGACAGGCGTTTCAAGTATATTATGGTCTTTAAGAACTTCGGCGCCGCTGCAGGCGCTTCTTTAGAGCATCCGCACACCCAGATAATCGCCCTGCCTATGGTCCCCAAGAATGTTATGGAGGAGATAAAGGGTGCGCATAATTATTTTGAATACCGCGAGCGCTGCATCTTCTGCGATATCATCAGGCAGGAGCAGGAGGAGAAGGAGAGGATAGTTTTAGAAAATAAGCACTTCCTGTCTTTCTGCCCCTTTGTCTCAAGGTTCCCCTTTGAGACCTGGATAATTCCAAAGAAGCATAATGGTTATTTCTGCCATATGTCTGCTGAAGAGATACCTGCCTTAGCCTCTATCTTAAAGGATACTATAACCAAGCTAAAGAGCGTATTCCCTAACCTTTCCTACAATTACATCATTCATTCTTCTCCGGTTAACGGAGATTTGAACGTAGAATATTACCATTGGCATATTGAGTTTATGCCTAAACTGACCAGGGTTGCAGGTTTTGAATGGGGCTCAGGTTTCTACAGTGTGTCTACCCCGCCTGAACTAGCTGCAAAATACCTCAGGGAAGTAAAATAATATAATAATAAACATACAAGTTACAAGGAGGAGTAAAAATGGCAGTCAAAGTCGGTATCAATGGTTTTGGAAGGATCGGAAGGCTGGTTGCCCGCGCTATCATGGAAAAGAAGCAGGGCTCATTGGAAGTGGTGGCGGTCAATGACCTCACAGACGCAAAGACGAACGCGTACCTGCTCAAATACGATTCAGTGCACGGCCGGTTTCCGGGTGAAGTAAAAGTTTCCGGAGAAGACGCGATCTCCGTCGATGGGAAGATAGTCAAGGTTTTAATGAAAAAGGACCCCTCAGAGCTTCCCTGGAAAGATCTCGGGGTTGATATCGTAGTGGAATCTACCGGCCTTTTTACCATAAAAAAGGACGGCGTAAATAAAAAAGGCAAGGAAGTCAAGGGCGCCGAGAATCATATTACCAAAGGCGGGGCCAAGAAGGTCATTATTTCAGCTCCTGCGGAGGGTGAGGATATCACGATTGTTATGGGGGTCAATGACGATAAATATGACCCCAAGAACCACCATGTTATCTCCAATGCCTCCTGCACTACCAACTGCCTGGCGCCCATTGCCAAGGTCATTAATGACAAGTGGGGGATTACTAAGGGGCTGATGACTACCATTCATGCCTATACTAATGACCAGAGGGTCCAGGATATGGCGCATTCAGACCTGCGCCGCTCCCGCGCAGCAGCAATATCCATGATACCTACTTCAACCGGAGCAGCAAAAGCGATATCCCTGGTCATCCCGGATCTTAAGGGTAAGCTCGATGGTTTTTCTATGCGCGTGCCTTCGCCTAACGTATCGGTAGTTGACCTTACCTGCAGCTTAGGCAAGAAAGTCACGGTAGAGGAGTTGAACGCAGCTTTTAAGGCAGCTTCTGAAGGGCAGATGAAGGGGATACTCGGCTATACCGAGGATCCGGTAGTTTCAATTGATTTTAACCATTGCGACCTTAGCTCTATCGTGGATGCTAAGAGCACCAAGGTTATCCAGGATGACTTTATAAAGGTCCTCTCCTGGTACGACAACGAGTGGGGCTATTCCTGCAGGGTAGCTGATTTAGTAGAATACCTGGTCAAAAAAGGGTTATAAAGACTTATAAAGCAAAGCCCGGCCTTATGTGATTTCAAATTACGTAAGGTCGGGTTTTTATTTTACCTTACAATGAACAGAAGAAAAGCGATTCTATTCGGTTTAATTACAGTCTTTTTAGCCATTATTTTCTCGATCTTTGTTCTGGGGGAAGTTATTTTTCGTTTAGTTAAGCCGCTGACACCGGCTTTCTCCATGGGCATTTCTATGGGTAGGCCTGATCCGGTATTCCACCATTTATATCCTGCAAACGTCAAGGTAGAAGAGATGTTTGCCGGATTCCCAACCTCCTTTTCTACTAATAATCAAAGATTAAGAGGAAAAGAGTACTTGCTTCATAAGTCAAAAGAGACCTATCGTATTCTTATCTTCGGCGATTCCTTTGTTTTTGGCACTGCCGTAAACGACAACGAAACTTTTTGTTATCTGCTTGAAGAAGAGCTAAACTCCGGACTGGTAAATAAACGATACGAGGTAATTAATTGCGGGATCGTCAGTTATTCGCCGCTCCTAGAATACCTTTTATTAAAAGAGAAGATGATAAAATATTCACCTGACTTAGTAATGCTTTTCTTTAATTTTTCTGATTTACAGGAAGATACCATTTATTCCAGGCA
>CAZKQC010000101.1:0-4571 GCA_964554825.1 uncultured Planctomycetales bacterium | reverse complement strand
GAGGCTAAAAGCACGCTTGAGGCGTCTAGCCTGCCCCCTATACGCCTGGTTAGTATCGGGGAGGGGGAAGAAAAATTAGAAGTAGGTAATGAGACGGTTATGTTTAGGCACGAGGAGAAGTTTCATCATCCCTGCGGCCTGGGTTTTATAATCGAGGATAGCGCCTCCGATGTCAGAATAAAAGAGGCCTTGGTTAAAATAAACAGCTTGAAATTCGAACGCGTAGGCCAGGTCCTTAACGTCAACCTGGTAGCCTTGCGCCAGAGCGCCGGCGGAAAAAGGTTTTGCGAGGTCCTAAAGATTATCTCGGATAATACCCCCCTTGGCCTGGTGCTGATGGCTAAAGATACCGCCGCATTAAAAGAAGCCTTAAGTATTTGCGCGTCTAGAAAACCATTGCTTTACTGCGCGAGGCCGGACAATCTGGATGAGATGGCAGCGCTCGCCCTGGAGTTTAAATGCCCGCTGGTAGTTTTCTCGCAAGATATAGAAGGGGCCTCTCGTCTCACCGCCAAGCTCGATAGTCTGGGAGTCAAGGAGTTGGTGTTGGATACAGGCGCAAAACCGGTTAAGGATAAACTCTGGGATTTTACGCAGGCCAGGCGCCAGGCGCTTAAAAAAGCAAACCGCAGTTTAGGCTATCCGCTTCTGGCGATAGTAGAGAATAACGATCCTTATGAGGAGGCTATAGAGGCTGCTACTTATATTTCTAAATATGCCGGGATTGTTTTGATTAAAGGTATCGATGCGCCGTTGGTCCTGTCGTTATTGACGTTAAGGCAGAATATCTATACTGATCCCCAGAAGCCTTTGCAGATAGAACCAAAACTTTATAGTGTCGGACAAGTAGATTCGATTTCGCCGGTTTTGATCACAACTAATTTCTCTCTTACCTATTATACCGTGCTGGGAGAAGTGGAGGCGAGCAAGGTCCCTTCTTATATTTTAAGCGTGGATACCGAGGGGATGTCTGTGTTGACTGCCTGGGCAGCAGAGAAGTTTAACCCGGATAAAATCTCGGCAGCAATAGATAAAGCTGGGGTTGCAGAAGTAGTTAAGCATAAAAACCTGATTATACCCGGTTATGTTGCGGTAATGAGCGGTGACCTGGAAGAAAAATCCGGCTGGAAGGTCCTGGTCGGGCCAAAAGAGGCAGCAGGCCTGCCTTCATTCCTGAAGAACCTGCAATAGATTATGGAGAAATACAAAGTTACTTTTTATCCTGATAATAAAACCGTAGAGGTAGAGAAAGACAGGTCTATACTCTCCGCAGCTATTTCATCCGGAGTATATATAAATTCCAGCTGCGGCGGTGATGGCGTATGCGGCAGGTGCAAGGTGATTTTAAAGAGCGGAAAAGTTATCTCTCAGTCCGGCGGCAGGCTTACCTTGCAGGAAAAACAAAGAGGCATTTATCTTGCCTGCGTTACATTCGTGCAAAGTGACCTGGAAGTAGAGATTCCTGTCGAATCCAGGCTTAATTTGGAAGGCCTGACCCAGGAAGAGATAAATAAGCGCCTGCAGAAAGATTATTCCGCGCCCGAAGAGCTGGATCTTTCAGGATTACCGCCAGGCGCGGATATATTCGTGCATTCTCCTTTAGCCACCAAGCTTTATCTGGAGCTGCCTAAGCCCAGCCTGGAAGATAAAATCAGCGATTTAGAAAGGCTCTACCGCCGCATCCGAGAAATCAAAGACCTGCCTATTATGCAGACCGGCCTTAGCAACTTAAAAGAGCTGGGCGAGCTATTGCATGACGCAGACTGGAAGGTCACGGTTACTTTAGGGAATAGAAATGATACCGTAGAGATAGTCCTGGTTGAGCCGGGGGATACCTCTGGTAAAAACTTCGGGCTCTGTTTTGATATAGGAACCACCACTGTTTCGGCCCAGCTGGTAGATTTAAATACCAAGCAGGTCCTGGGCACCAAGGCTACCTACAATAAACAGGCGGTCTTTGGTAGCGACGTGATTACGCGCATTATCTATGCTAAAGAAGAGGATGGGCTGGAGCAGCTGCACCAGGCAGTGACAGCAGATATGAACGAGATGGCGCAGGAGCTGGTTCGTGAGCATAACGTAGACTTAAATGATCTTACCTGCGTGGTCTGCGCCGGAAATACCACCATGATCCATCTGTTGCTGCGTGTTGACCCAAGTTATATCCGCAGGGAGCCGTATGCGCCGGTATTTAATTTTGCTCCGGTGCTGCGCGCCGCTGAAGCGGAGTTAAGGATAAATCCCAGGGGGCTCCTGGCCTGCGTGCCGGGAGTGGCCAGCTATGTCGGCGGAGATGTTGTTGCCGGAGTCCTTTCCTGCGGCCTGTATAAAAAAAAGGATTTAAGCCTGCTGATAGATATAGGTACAAACGGAGAGGTTGTGCTGGGCAATAGTGAGTTTCTTATCTCTGCGGCTGCCTCAGCCGGGCCTGCCTTTGAAGGGAGCGGGGTAAGCTCCGGGATGCGCGCCACAAAAGGGGCCATACAGAAAGTAAGGATTAAACCCCAGAGCCTGGAGGTTAGCTATAGCGTGATTGGAGAGGTGAAATCTTTAGGTATCTGCGGATCAGGCTATATAGACCTTATCGCGCAGTTGCTCCTGGCAGGGGTCCTGGATAAAAACGGAAAGATAAAAGCCATAAAAAACAAGCGTATCCGCGACACAGAATTCGGCAGGGAATTTGTGCTCTCTTTTAAAGACCAGTCCGGCTCCGGCAAGGATATCGCTATTACTGAGCCGGATATCGAAAACTTAAAACGCGCCAAGGCCGCTATATATTCGGCAACCTCGATTCTCCTTAGGCATATGGGTTTGGATTTTAGCCAGCTTAAGAAGGTTTTTATTGCCGGGGGTTTTGGCACCTATCTGGATATAGAGAATGCCATAAGCATAGGCCTATTGCCTGACCTGGCCAGGTCCAAGTTCTCCTTCATCGGCAATAGCTCTCTGGCAGGAAGCAGGCAGGTGCTATTATCTTACGAGGCAATGAAAAAAGCCGACGAGATTGCCAGAAACATAACTTATTTTGAGCTTTCGGTGGAGCTCGGTTATATGGAAGAATATATGGCAGCGTTATTTTTTCCTCATACTGACCTGAGGCTTTTCCCAAGCCTGAAGATATAATGGGTTATACAATTGCTATTGCCGGAAAAGGCGGAACAGGAAAAACCACCATCTCTGCGTTATTAGTCAAGATGTTAAAAGAGGCTAAAAAAGGCTCGCTGTTGGTGGTTGATGCTGACCCCAATAGTAATTTGGCGGAGGCCTTAGGATTAGAGTCACAGGCTACCATAGGCAAGATCCTGGATGATGTGGGCGAACATCCGGATAAGATTCCCGTAAGCATGCCTAAGGACCGTTATATAGAATACGAGATCCATAAGGCTATCCAGGAGGCAGAGGGGTTTGATCTCCTGACCATGGGTAAGCCCGAGGGCCCGGGCTGCTATTGTTATGTAAATAACGTCTTAAGAAGCGTGATGGATAAGCTGATTAAAGATTACGATTACATTATTATTGATAACGAGGCCGGCCTTGAGCATCTCTCGCGCAGGACTACCCGCGAGGCAGACGTATTGTTGGCGGTCTCTGATGCCACGCCTGTGGGCCTGAAGGCTGTTAAGAGGATCTCTGAGCTGGCCGAGGAGCTGAAGATTAAGACCAGAAAGAAGCTGCTGCTTATTAACCGCACGGATGAGGGTATCGGAAAAGAGAAGACAAAAGACTTAGGGCTTGATTATATAGGCAATATACCGCAGGATAAGAAGATAATCCGGATAAGCCTCCAGGGTTCTTCGCTTCTTAATCTGGATAAAGCTGCTAAAAGCATGAAGGCATTAGAAAGGATAGGAGAAAAGATATGGAATTGAGTTTAGAGAAATGGTCAGCTGCGGTTTCTACCGTAACTATAGGCGCTACTAAAGAGGAGGGCGGAACGCGTTTGGCCCGGTTAGAGGTAGGCGGACAGAAAACACTACCCTACCTCTTCAGTGAGGGCCAGATTCCGCATAAGCCGCAGATTGCTTATGAGGTCTGGGATATTGCGCCTCTTGACTGGCCCAAGGAGTTGTTAAAGCCTTATCAGGACGTAATTAAAGACCCCCTGAGCTGGGCGCAAAAATGCGTAACAGAATATAAAGCAAAAAGCCTGTGCGTGCGGCTTATGGGTGCGCATCCTGATTTCGGAGATAAACAGCCGCAGGAAGAGGCAAAATTCATTGCCGGGCTTCTCAAAAATGTAAGCGTACCCTTGATTATAATCGGGTGCGGAGATGATGCCAAGGATAACCTGGTATTACCGGCCTGTTGCGAGGCTAGCCGGGGAGAGCGTTGCCTGGTAGGCTCAGCTGTACAGGATAATTATAAGACCCTGGTAGCTGCTGCGTTGGCTGACGGCCATAACATAATTGCCGAGTCGCCCATAGATATCAATATTGCCAAACAGCTGAATATTCTAATCTCGGATATGGGCCTGGGGTTGGAGCGTATTGTTATTAATCCTACTATCGGGGCCCTGGGTTATGGCCTGGAATACGCCTATTCTATCATGGAGAGGGCGCGCCTGGCTGCCT
>CAZKQC010000100.1:0-4904 GCA_964554825.1 uncultured Planctomycetales bacterium | reverse complement strand
TAATAAAGGAGATTACAGAGGCGATAGCTGCTTCAGGGGCAATCAAGGTTTATGTCTGTAACGCCATGACTCAGCCCGGAGAGACGGACAATTTTAATGCCTCTGAGCATATTAAGATACTCCTTAAGCATAGCCATGCGCGCATCTTTGATTATTGCGTGTTAAATAACGGCGAGATATCGAAAGAGATACTCATGCGGTACGAGCAGGATGGCTCTCGCCGCGTGGTTAATGATACGCGCAATATCATCAATATGGGTTATAGGGTGATTGAAGACGACGTAATTATTTCCGAAGATGTAGTAAGGCACGACCCGGCTAAATTAGCCAAGATTATCCTTGGCTTTATCGATGAGTTTTAGTCACAGGGCTTGAATACCAATGGCTTTAATTAAGAAAAAGTTAACAGTGAATAACAAACAGGGGTTACACGCCAGGCCGGCTGCCTTATTTGTTCAGGTAGCCAATAAGTTCGATTCGCTTATTACTGTCAGGCGCGATGAAGAGGAAGTGAACGGAAAATCCATTATGGGCATCCTCATGCTTGGCGCTGAAAAAGGAAGCCAGATTATTATTGAGGCTGAGGGCGTTGACGCGGAAAAAGCGTTAGAGGAGCTGGAGAAGGTAGTTAATAGCGAAGAATAAAGATGATAAGACTACAAGGTATAGCTGCGGCATCAGGGGTTAGTATAGGCAAGGCCTTTAAGATAGGCAAGGAAGAGTTTGTCATCCCCAAGCTACAGATAAAACCGGAAGATATCCCGCTGCAGATACAGCTCTTTGAAGAGGCGCTTATTCAGACCCGCAAGGAGATTATAGACCTTCAGAAGCGGATTACTGCGGATATGGGCCAGGAACAGGCCCAGATTTTCGATGCGCACCTCCTAGTCCTTGAAGACCGCATGATTATAGAAGAGGTAATCTCTCGCCTTAAGAAGGATTGCCTTAATGTAGCCTATATATTTTCAGAGGTATTAAAGAAATATATCGATGTTTTTTCCAGGATTGAAGACGAGTACCTTAAAGAGCGCACAGCCGACGTCAATGACGTAGGCAAAAGAATCCTGCGCAATTTATTGGGCAAGAAACGCTCTATCCTTGAAGACGTTAAAGAGCGCGTAGTGGTGGTTGCGCACGACCTCTCTCCCTCCGATACCGCCTCCATGCAGAAAGAGAGCGTTTGTGCTTTTATTACCGATATCGGAGGCAAGACTTCGCATACGGCCATCATGGCCAAATCTCTGGAGATACCAGCGGTGGTCGGCGCCGAAGAGGCAACCGTAAAGATTAAGACCGGAGACATGCTCATCGTTGACGGCAGCATGGGTGTCGTGATAGTAAACCCCGACGAAGAAACCCTGCGCAAGTACGAGAGAGAAGAAGAAAAGATTAAGGGAATTTCAGAGAAATTCCTTTCAGTAAAAGACCTGCCCGCTACTACTACCGACGGTGAATCAGTGGAGGTAGTAGCTAATATAGAGCTGCCTACGGAGGTCCCTTCGGTAAAGTTACACGGCGCAGAGGGAATAGGTCTTTACCGTACCGAATTTTTTTATATGAATAAAAAAGGCCTCCCTTCCGAAGAAGAGCATTATCAGGCCTATAAATATGTGGCTGAAGAGATGAACCCTAATCCGGTGGTTATTCGTACCCTGGATTTAGGGGGAGACAAGTACTTATCGCAATTTGAAATACCCAGCGAAATGGAGCCTTTCTTGGGGTGGCGGGCAATACGTTTCTGCCTGGCAAGGCCTGAGATATTCAAAGTGCAGTTAAGGGCGATCCTTCGGGCCTCGGTACACGGAAACCTGCGGCTTATGTACCCGATGATCTCAGGCCGCGAAGAATTACGCCAGGCGAATATGATACTCCAGGAGGCAAAGGAGGAGCTAAGAAAACAGGGCCTGCCCTTTAACAACGATCTTGAGGTAGGGGTAATGATAGAGGTTCCTTCTGCGGCGATAACCGCGGACCTCCTGGCCTCGGAGGCTGATTTCTTCAGTATCGGCAGCAATGACCTTATTCAATATTCATTGGCAGTAGACCGTACCAACGAGAAGGTGGCGTATCTTTACGAACCTACGCACCCGGCAGTGCTTAGGATGATTAAAAACATAATCGAGGCAGCGCACAACGCCGGTATCCGGGTGGGGGTATGCGGAGAGATGTCCAGCGAACCATCGCTTATTTTAATCCTCATAGGACTAGGTCTGGATGAGTTTAGTATGCCGCCTTCTTCTATCCCTGAAGTAAAATATATAATCCGCTCGATGTCTCTTAAGGAGGCACAACATATCGCCCAGCAGGCGCTTAAGCTTTCCACGGGCAAAGAAGTAGAGGAGTTCAGTCAGTTAAAGTTAAGAGAGATTTTAAGATGAGTTGTGTATCGAGAAAATGCGTAAAACAAAATTGAATCTTGAGTCTATTAAGTTTCTTGATAAAGCTGATATGCTGGGCCTGCTCTTGGATTTTCCTTCTCAGTGCAGTGCAGCCAAAGAAATAGCCAGGCAGGCGAGGATATCTTTCGAAAGAAGGGATTTCAGCAAGATTGTCTTTGCGGGCCTGGGCGGTTCAGCAATAGGGGCTGACCTGGTACGTTCTTATCTTTACTTCGAAAGTAAGTTGCCTATTACCGTCTATCGCGAGTATGAACTGCCGGCCTGGGCGGATAGTTCAACTTTGGTTTTTATCGCCAGCTACTCCGGTAATACCGAGGAGACCTTAAGCGCTTATAAACAGGCCAGGCAGAAAGGCTCGTCCATAATCGTTATTTCTTCGGGCGGCAAATTAAAGGAATGGTCGCTTGGGGATCGAGTTACTTTTATCGAGATACCGCAAGGGATTCCTCCCAGGTGCGCCCTGGGCTATTTAAGCGTTATCCCTCTTTGTATATTAGTCCGTCTCGGTCTTATTAAAGACGCGGAACCTGACATAAACCAGGCAATCGCAGTACTTCGGGAACTAAGGGATAAGAGCCTTAATCCTAAGATAGGGCAGAAAGACAATGCATCCAAGGCCCTGGCTGTAAAACTCTTCAATAAAATTCCGGTTATTTATTCCGGCTCGGTGCATTTTGATGTAACTGCTACTAGGTTACGCTGCCAGCTTAACGAGAATTCCAAGGCCATGGCTTCTAGCCATCTCTTTCCGGAGATGAATCACAATGAGATCGTAGGTTGGCAGAACCCTAAGAAATTATTTAAGGGGCTGGTCGTGCTTATGCTGCGGGATAAGGGGATGCATCCGAGAATAGCAGCCAGGATGGATATTACCCGCGATATCCTGGGCAAAGAAGCTATCACAGTAGTAGAGATTTGGTCCAGGGGAGAAGGGTTGCTAAGCCGGATATTTTCTTTGATATATATAGGAGACTTCGCTTCTTACTACCTGGCTATACTTTATGGCATCGATCCTACGCCCGTAGACAGGGTTACTTATTTAAAAAACCAGCTGGCAAAGAGTTAACGGGGGGGCTTTAAGAAATAATGAAGGCATTAATATTGGCAGCAGGTTACGCCACCAGGCTTTATCCTTTGACCAAGGAATACCCTAAGCCCCTGCTTAAGGTGAGAAATAAACCTATTATAAATTACATCGTAGATAAACTGGATAAGATAGGTTCAATCGATGAGATCATCGTAGTCACTAATAGTAAATTCATCGGCCGTTTCAAGAAATGGAAATCCGGATTTAAAACCTCCAAGCGCATAACACTGGTGAATGACCTGACCAGAAATCAGTCAACCAGGCTCGGGGCAATAGGCGACCTGAATTTTTCCGTTACCAAGAAGCGCATTAAGGATAACCTTCTGGTTATAGGCGGGGATAATATTTTTGACGGCAGTTTGGATAAGTTCCTGTTCTTTAGCAGCTCTAAAGCAAGCAGTCCTGTCATAGGTGCTTATGACATGAAGGATATACGCCAGGCCAGGCATTACGGGGT
The DNA here is from genome assembly GCA_964554825.1 of uncultured Planctomycetales bacterium. Lineage (GTDB taxonomy): Bacteria > Omnitrophota > Gorgyraeia > Gygaellales > Profunditerraquicolaceae > VGKF01. The sequence continues at coordinate 961 of CAZKQC010000100.1, read as the reverse complement.
GATTAAACTGGATAGGCAAAAAAGGATTTTAGATTTCCAGGAAAAGCCTAAAGATCCAAAGACTACCCTGGTTGCTATGTGCCTGTATTATTTTCCCAAAGATAAGCTTTGCCTGATGGGGGAATATATGAAGAGCAAGAAGAAAGAGAATGATGCTACGGGCTTGTATATAGATTGGTTAAGAAAGAGGGTTGTGGTTTACGGTTTTGTATTTAACGGGCGTTGGTATGATATAGGGAATCATAAATTTTACAATCAGGCGAAAGAGGCATTTTAACAACAAGAGGAGGGGAGTTATGGCTTTACGTAAATATTTCTTTACTTCAGAATCAGTGGGAGAGGGGCACCCGGATAAGGTCTGCGACCAGATATCCGATTCTGTGCTTGACGAGGTCTTGCGGAATGATAAACACCCGGAGAAAAGCAGGGTAGCCTGCGAGACCTATGTAACTATGGGGCTTTTGATTGTGGGCGGTGAGATTACCACTGATGCCTACATCGATCTGCAAAAGATGGCACGCAGGATCATCAGGGATATCGGCTATACTCATCCCAAGTACGGATTTGATTACGAGACCTGTGCCATCGTAAACACTATAAACAGGCAGTCTTCTAATATCGCCCAGGGTGTTAATGTCGGAGGGGCAGGGGACCAGGGGATTATGTTCGGATACGCTTGCAGGGAGACCAAAGAACTCATGCCTTTACCGATAACCTTAGCGCATCAATTAGTCAGGCGTATGGCCCAGGTGCGCAGGGAAAATATATTAAAGTATCTGGGTCCTGATTGTAAATCCCAGGTGACCGTTGAATATGATAACGGAAAACCTACGCGCGTGGATTCCGTGGTGCTTGCCTGTCAGCACACAGAAGACGCTGTGGATAAGAGCGGTAAACATATGACCTCAAGAGCGCGCCAGGAGCTGATCGAAACTGTTGCCAGGCCGGTATTGAAACATAT
>CAZKQC010000099.1:4508-5102 GCA_964554825.1 uncultured Planctomycetales bacterium | reverse complement strand
AGGTTCTTGTAGTAGGGCTGATGCATATGATAAATTAAAGCCAGGTATAGCATATCTCGAGTTTAATAAAAAACCCCCGGGGGACTAATCCCCCAGGGGTTTTGTGTTTACATAGATGCTAGCTTAGAAGGTTACCTTCATAGTACCGATAACCTGTATTGCTCTATCCTGTTTGCCATTAAACGCAGCTCCAGGGAAGAGCCAGTCGTTGCTTAGCCCTAACTGCACATCTTCGGTATAATCATAGGTGGCAGTAAGGTCTAGCGCGGTACACAGGGTTCTCTCGCTCGTCAAAACATAGGCACCATAGTTAGTACCATCGGAGTTTGCGTTAGCAGCGTTAAACCCTCTTGTTTTATGGCCAGTGCGATAATACCCCCAGTTAGCCATTAAGGTAATATCCTCAGCTGGCTTCATGCTTCCCTTAAGGTTAAGCGCCTGAAGGTTAGTGTAGGGTATGAGCGTATAGACGATTTTGTTCATTACATCGGGCTGGTCATAATACATGGAGTTCCAGCGGTTGCCTAAATAAGTATAGTCTAATTCAATAACAGGTGAATACTTGGTGTTTAAGGCGTAGCTGTTCAAAATCTG
>CAZKQC010000099.1:0-4498 GCA_964554825.1 uncultured Planctomycetales bacterium | reverse complement strand
AACTCAAAGGCTAATTCAGCTGTTGTCTTTAACCTCTCGACAGGATTCATGGAAAGCAAAGCGCCTACAGCATAAGTCCTAGTAGGCTTATCCACGCCAGCGGTCAAGGCATCATCTGAATCCGTCTGCGCAAATCCGTATGCTTCGACAGACGTTTTCTTGCTGATATCATACTTGGCATTAATACCATACAGGTTAACGTCATCGTTTGGACCAGTAGTGACTCCTTGTGTATTGAGGTTCTCATCAATCTTAGAGTACACAAAATCCACTACTAACGGGTCATAATTCAACGTTGCCTTGATGGCATCAAATGCTTTCTTCATAGTAAGGTCAGTAGGAACACCGGCAATAGAGCTTGCAGCAGCAGCGCCGGCAACATAGTTCCTGGAATTACCCATAAGTAACCCGTTACCAAGCCTGATCTCTTGACGTCCGACCGTTAAGCTCAAAGGAGAATACAAGAACTCCTTCAAGGTAACAAAAGCAAGGTCAATATCAATATCATCGTTATTATTGGTTACGGTATTTTGGGTACCCCAATTTCTTTCGTTGATCAACCTAATGGTTGTCATTACGTTATCGGTAAGGTCAGCATCAACTCTTAAGCGGACCTGCGAGAGAATCAACGATTCTGAATCCTTGTCGCCATTGACGAGGTTGATTTGCTTATTCAGATTATAGTTGTCTCTTGAGATTCCACTCATGAGTATATCTCCGCTTACCTTAACATTCTGGACTTCGGCATATGCGGCAAAGCTGATGCCGACCACAAATGCCAGGGCCAGAATTAATATTAAGCGTTTCTTCATTTGTTTTATCCTCCTTTAAAAATACTTGAATAGGTACTATATTAACTAGGTTTTAAGATGTTATTGCCTAGATATTTTCTCTATATGTATATCGCTGGATTTATCTGGCTTTAAGCTTAATTACGGTATTTCACCTCCTTTTCGCTTAGTATTAAAGCCATATCCTGCGGTATATCCCTAATTTTCATCAAATCTATCACATAACTGCTTATTTGTCAAGGGTTATTTCGTCCCCAAACGGCGCTTCTCTAATGGCTTTTTTAGCTTTCTTAACCCCCGCTGCTCCGCTTTGCTTCGCAAGGCGCGGGGGTAAGTTCGGGCAGATGACTTAGCTTCGCTTATGCTCGCTAAGTCATGCCCTCACTTATTTGACCGGTTTATTCGAGCTTTTCTTGGAGAATTGCGCCTTCGGGCCTACTGAGATGGTCAGGGTTATGCTCTTTCCCTTAGCCAGCATATTCACGATACAGCTCTCCTGCTCACGCTCAAAATTGAGTATACACTGGCCGTATTCAATGACATTAAGCAGGTTCCAGCTGTACATAGGCATCTGTTCCTTATAGAAGTTGACTACCTGCTGGGGCTCAGCCTTGCCTTTGTATTTTAAGAGGCCTACGCGCACGCCCGCGCTTTCAAAGGAGTAGGAATCCTGCGCAATGAGCTTAAAACGCGCGGGGACAGGTATATCGTTATATTTAAGTGTTGCCTGAGGCTCAAGCAACCCGGGATTGGTCATCTGGGTATCCTGCTTAGAAGTCCATGCGCAGCCTGATAACATAAGAACACAAGAACACGCCAACAGAAAAGCTTTAATCCTCATCTTCCCTCCCTCTCTTTTATAAACCCGGCTACATCTTTGTAGAGATTATCTATATCCTTTTGGCTTAAGCCTGCCTTTAATCCTATATTCACCAGATGCCTGGGACTGATAATATCTTCCGGTGCATGGCTGTCATTATTCAAAATTAACCTTGCCCCTGATTTTAAGGCTTGAGCAGCAACAAATTCATTAGTCTGGGAGTGACCGGTGCGGCTGGTAAGTTCCAGGAATACGCCTTTTCTCTTGGCGAGTCGAATCTCTTCTTCAGTGATTAACCCCGGGTGCGCCAGGATATCGATATCCGCAGAAAGCGCCGCAAGGTTAGTCCCTTTAATCACCGGTTCACATACGGTCTGGCCATGCGCGACAATAATCTTGATACCCTTGCTTCTGGCGTAGTTAGCCAAAGGCTTAAATTGTTTTAATGGCAGGTGTGTCAGCTCAATCCCGGGGAGCACCTTTATAGCGCAGTCTTTTGGCCAATTCCTGGTAAAGGATAGAGTGGACCGGACTACTGACTCGATATTGCTGTAATCAGCATGATCAGTAATGGCTATGGTGTTGTAGCCACAGGCAAGATAGCGCACCGCCACCTCCGAAGGAAGCAGAACGCCGTCACTTAATAATGTGTGTGTATGTAAGTTGTACATTTAATGAGGCCACAACTTACGGAGTGAAACGACGTAAGTTGTCTGGCCGAATTAATTCCATGCCCCTGGCAGGAATCGAACCTGCCACACGCAGTTTAGGAAACTGCTGCTCTATCCTTATGAGCTACAGGGGCGTTTTATTTTATTCCCCGCGAAACTTTATCAAAGAATATATCGGGTAACCCACCAGCTTATCCTTGCCCCTTAAATCCACCAGCTCTATTAAAAAGGCAATCCCCGCGATCTTAGCCTTCTCTTGCTCCAGGAGCTGGGTTACTGCCTTTACTGTGCCGCCTGTAGCCAGGAGGTCATCCACAATCAAAACCTTATCCCCCGCTTTTACGGCATCCTGGTGCATCTCTAAGGTATCTGTCCCGTATTCCAGGTCATAGGTTACGGATTTGGTCTTCCAGGGGAGTTTCCCCTTTTTACGCACAGGCACAAACCCGGCGCCTATACCTTGGGCAATAGCGCCTCCCAGTATAAAGCCCCTGGCCTCCACTGCTACCACCAGGTCGATCTTTTTATTTTTATATTTCTCAACCAGCCTCTTTACCGCTTCTTTAAAGGCAGTTTTATCTTGCAGTAGGGTAGTGATATCGCGGAAGAGTATCCCCGGCTTTGGAAAATCCGGGATACTGCGCACATGTTTTTCAAGATCCACTTTTTGTTTTACTATTTTTATAATACCTCTTTAATATCCTTTTCCTGTTGTTCGACAAAACGCCTGAGCTTTCCCAGCGCCTCTTCTTCTATCTGGCGCACCCGCTCGCGGGAGATCCCTAATTTCTTAGAGGCCTCTGCCAGGGTGTGCGTCTTTCCGTCAGCTAATCCAAAACGCATATCCAGGACTTCTTTTTCCCGGTTAGTCATTAACTCCAGGAGGTTCCCTACCCTTTCTTTATCCAGGAAATGGTCTATCTCCTTATCCGGGGATATTGAAGTCTGGCTCTGCACCAGGTCCATAATCTGGCTATCTCCCTCTTCGCCTACCGGGGCATCAAGCGAAGAGGTCTGGGTATTCAGCCAGAAACTGATCTGCTTCATCTTGGCCTGGGAGATATTCATTTTCTTGGCGATTTCATCGTCTTTAGGCAGGCGTTTTAGTTTCTGGGAGAGGTGCTCTGAGGTCTTCTTCCACTTAGCGATCAACTCATTCATGTAAACCGGGATGCGGATCATCTTCCCCTGCTCGGTGATAGAGCGGGTAATCGACTGCCTTACCCACCAGGCAGCATAGGTGGAAAAACGGAAACCTGTTTTATGGTTATACTTATCCACTGCCTTCATCAACCCGAGATTCCCCTCCTCTATAAGGTCCAGGAAAGGTATCCCCAGGTAGAAGTATTTTTTGGCGATATTGATTACCAGGCGCAGATTCGAGCGGATCATCTTCTTGCGCGCCTGCTCACCCCGCTGGCCGCCTCTTTTAATGCGCTTGCTTAGCTCCACCTCTTCCTTGGCGGTCAATAAAGGGATCTCACGTATCTCTTTAAGATATGTCTTTAAGGCTTCCATAATTTCCCTTCTTTTACTTACGCTTCTTGTTCTTCAATACTGCCTGCGCCGCGGCAAGGCTTGCAATCGGAACGCGAAATGGCGAACAGCTTACATAATCCATATCCACGTTATGGCAGAACTCCACAGACCTGGGCTCTCCGCCATGCTCTCCGCAGATACCTACCTCAAGGCTCTTGTTAGTTGAGCGGCCGCGCGTTATCCCCATCTTGATTAATTCCCCCACTCCCTCCTGGTCAATGCTCTGGAAGGGGTCCTCCGGGAGTATCCCTTTTTTGATATACTCCGGCAGGAACCCGCCTATATCATCGCGCGAAAAACCAAAACCCATCTGGGTAAGGTCATTGGTCCCGAAAGAGAAGAATTGCGCAACAGTGGCTATCTTGTCCGCCACGATTGCGGCGCGGGGTATCTCGATCATGGTTCCGAACATATGTTTTATCTTTTTGAGGCTGTATTTCTTTAAAACCTCCTGGTAGACCTTCTTGGCAATGCTCAACTGGTCGTTCAATTCAGCTACGTCGCAGACCACAGGTATCATTATCTCAGGATACGGCTTCCTGCCTTCTTTAAGCAGCTCGGCAGCTGCTTCAAATATGGCGCGTATCTGCATTGCGCTCACCTCAGGATAGGTCACACCTAAGCGCACGCCGCGATGCCCCATCATAGGGTTAGACTCATGCAGGTCATCTGCGCGC
>CAZKQC010000098.1:0-5103 GCA_964554825.1 uncultured Planctomycetales bacterium | reverse complement strand
CAGGTGCTGCCGGTTAGGGGTATGGGTAGACCTGGAAGAGGCGAAGAAGATCCTCGCGCTTGGGATAAAAGGAGGTGATTTTTTTCATCTGGAAAAAGACGATGATTATCCTTCCGGATACAGGGTAGGCACCAGCGTAGAGGATGAATCCTGCACCTTCATTACCAAGGACGGGCTCTGTTCCATACATAAGATAGACTATGACCTCAAGCCCGAGCACTGCAGGGAATTTCCGTACGAAAAGAATAGATTGTCTCCTATTGCCAGGTATCTTTGCGAGGTGGTAAGAGCAAGGCATAGAAAAAAGGCCAGGCGTGGGAAGGCTTAAACTGGATTTACACGATATCTTTAGTAATGGCCGCGCGATTGAGGTAGAGCTTAACCGCGTCATCCAGGAGGCTGTAGAGAAAAGAATAGAACTGGTAGAGATTATTCCCGGTAAGGGTAGCGGCCAGCTGAAGAAGAGCGTCTTGCGCTTCCTGGAAGAGCCGCGCATAAAAAGACTCTACCGCCGCATCGAGAAAGACGACAAGAACTTCGGTAGGATTTTTGTGCATTTCAGGTATTGAATAAGGTATAATAAGAGTAAGGAGCAAGCCTGATGATGAGGCGTTTTGTAAAACTTCTTACCGTAATTTTAACTTTGTCCTTCCTGCTTTTTTCTGCGCTTACCTTTGGCTTTGAGCTTCCTAAATGGTTTCCCTTCTCCAACGAACGCTCACTAAATGAATGGGAGACCAAGATATTCAGGGGGAGGGTAGTCTACGAAGTAGAAAATGATACCCTGCACGCTTTAAGTAAGAGTTCTGCCTCTGCCATATTCTACAAGCTAAAGCAGCGTTTCAGGGCCCAGGATTATCCTGCGCTCAGCTGGAAGTGGAAGGTGGCCAGGTTTCCTGACCAGGAAAAGCTGAAAAACCGCCAGGGTATCGAACGGGACGACTACGCAGCGCGGGTTTACGTGATATTCCCTTCGATTTTTATCCTCTGCTCAAAGGTGCTGGAGTATGTCTGGGATGAGTCCGCGCCCCTGGAAAGCATCTCCAGCAGCCCGTATTCAGGAAATATAAAACTGATTGTAGCGCATTCAGGCAATAAAGAAATCGGCAAGTGGGTGTCTGAGGAGCGCAATATCCTTAATGATTACCGCAGGGCATTCGGCAGGGACCCGTCGCTAAGGGTGGGGGCTATTGCGCTGATGAGCGACGCGGATACTATCGGTGACATAGCCGAGGCTTATTTCGATGATGTAAGGATCGGGTACCTGAAAGAGAGGTAAAGATGTCCACAGCGCACAGGAGGAGAAGGTATTTTATCAAGTCGGGGTTGCAGATCAGGTATCTGAGGGTTATCCTCTTGGCAATAATTCTGCCGACATTCCTGTTCTCCATCTGTTTATACTACATGATTTTTTACCTTATGGCCCAGCAGCTGGGGATACCGGAGTCCATTGTCTATAATATAACCCCTGTTTTAAAGAAGATAAACTTTATCCTGTTAACCGGCATGCCGATTATTTCAATACTGCTCTTATTCTGGGGTTTGATTATCTCGCATCGCATTGCCGGCCCGGTCTACAGGCTGGAGCAGGACTTAGAAAAGATTGCCAAGGGAGACTTTTCCCTGCGCATAAAGTTGCGCAAGAAAGATGAGCTTTCTTCGATAGCGGAGGGGATTAACAAGGTCCTGGATAAAGTAGAAAAGAAATCAGGTTAGGCGGATAAGTTCGCCGGGGATAAATTCATTTGCATTGTTTTTATGTTGTGATAAAATAACAGGGATAGAAAGATTTTTTATCCTAACATTTGAAAGAGGGAAGGAGGTGCACATATGATTCGTCTTCTCAATCGCAGGAAGAATGGGCGGAACTACCGTGCAGCCTTCTGTCGTTGTGGCAGGGTGCTCTGGTAGGAGCTTCCTTCTATAAGGCCTGTCCGCATTAACCTTGCTGACAGGCCTTTTTTCTATGGCTGAAGGCTATGGCTGTATTTCAGTTTGATTTGTGGAAGAAGAGATTTTGCGTGGATGTGGAGAGCGGGAATTTCTTTGAAGTGGATAAGCTCGCCTCAGATGTCATTAAGTTGATGCCAGAGGTTTCTTCCCTGGAGGTTGTCTCCCGCCTTAAATCTAAATACCCGAAGGCTAAGATTGCGAAAGCCTTTGAGAATTTATCTGGTATGCAAAGGCAGAAGATATTATTCTCTCGCAGGCAGAAACCCAGCGCAGCCTTAAAACGCAGAATAACCGATATTACCCTGAATGTTGTTAATGCCTGCAATCTGGGCTGCCGTTACTGCTGGAATAAGCAGGGCGCTTACGCAGAGAGCGCGAAGAGCAAAAAGATGATGCAGCCTGAAGTAGCATTCAGGGCCGTAGATTTATTGCTCAAAGAATCAAAAGGGGCGCATGACCTGGTAGTGGATTTCTACGGCGGAGAGCCGCTCTTAAATTTCCAACTACTCAAGGATGTCATTATCTATTGCCGTAATATTGAAAAGAAGAGGAAGGTACATTTCAGGTTTCTCCTGGCCACTAACGGCACCCTGCTTACAAAAGAGCGCGCTGAGTTTTTAATTGATAATGGCTTGGATATTGCGGTCAGCCTTGACGGGGGAAAGCTCATCCAGGATGCGCAGCGGCCATTTCCGGACGGTAAGGGTTCGTATGCGGTGATTATGAAGAACCTCAAAAGACTTGAGCCCGCATATCGCAGAAGGATTGTGGGCAGGGCGACCTTTACGCCTCTATATCCGGATATCATTAAGACCTTTAAATTCCTGCGCAGGCTCGGATTTGACCGCATCGAGGTCTGCGAGAGTGAGAAGGCAGGGTACGGACTGGAAGCAAAAAATAACTTTTTCTTTTCCGGCAGCCAAGGGCTGCGTCAGCTCAAAAACCTCTATGACAAACTGGCCAATTTTTATACCGGTGAGATTGTTAAGGGAAGGCTGACTTATGAAAATACCTATTTTAACCGTTTCTTCAAACAGCTCAGCAGACTCTATCATATCCAGTCTATAGTCGGAGCCTGTTCGGCGGGGTTTAGCCTGATGGCTGTGGATATGGATGGTAAGATTTATCCCTGCACTGCCTTTGTAGGGATGCCGCAGTTCAGTATCGGCACGGTGGCAGGCGGTGTCAGCGAGGCGAGGCTTAAGCGTTTTTTTAGCGGAAAGATTTCATCCAGCGCATCCTGTCAGCGCTGCTGGGCGCGCAGGATTTGCCGCGGCTGCGGCTCCTGCTACAACCTGAATTATTTTTCCAATAAGAACCTGGGTAAGCCTGATCCCTATTACTGCGAGCTCTTCCGTTATAAGACTCAGCTGATGATGGGGATGATCGCCAGGATTGCCCGCAAGAATACTAAGCGGTTAGACGATGTGCTTATACCTGAGTATTACGCAGCGCGCGGAAACCGCAGGAGCGGATAATGTTTAATAAAAGAAAGGAGCAAAAGATGAAAATAAGGATATTTACGCTGACGGGCATTTTGGTCCTAACCTCGGCCGGACTTCTCCTGGCAGCCCAGCCAAGCAAGGAGGAAAAGTTCAGGCATGCCGACAAGAATAAAGACGGGATAGTGGATAATAAAGAAATGAAGATAGAAAAGGACTGGGAGCAGGAGCAGTGCTCTCAGGTTGATAGTAATGCACAGATGCACCGCTGGCAGAGGAGGCACCAGAAGGTCAGCAATAACGTAGAAAAGAAATACGATAGTAACGGCGATGGTTACCTGCAGCCGCAGGAGTGCAAGGAGATGCTTAAAGATAAGCAGACCATTATCAATACCAATGGTAAGGCTAAGGTGGATTCGGCTGTTGAGGCAGAATACGATACGAACAAAGACGGAGTGATTGACGCCAAGGAGGCGGAGGCGTTAAAAGAGGCGCTTAAATAAAAAGCCGAGGCCTAAGATGGAGATAAAAGTACAGAAGTTGACCCAGGAGCAGCTGAAAAAAATGGGGGTATTCCAGTGGCCGGTATGGGAGAAGGAAGTTTCAAAGTTCGCCTGGAGTTACGAAGACATAGAGGAATGTTATCTCCTGGAGGGAGAGGTTAGCGTAGAGACTGATGACAAAATAGTAGTCAGCTTTGGCAAGGGAGACTTTGTAGTCTTCCCCAGAGGGCTCTCCTGCACCTGGAATATAAAAAAGCCGGTTAAAAAGCACTATAATTTCAAATGATCTCCCCGGCGCAACGGGCAATGAGATAATTTCATTGCATAAAAAGCAATTAGCGGTAGAATAATATAGTGTCGTAGGCGAGAAAGAGGCAGTGATGATAAGAGGCGTAATTTTTGGCCAGATAATACTTCCGGTTTTTTTAGCGGCGCTCTTCTTTTGCGCGCCTGAGGGAGCTTTTGCGCATTACGATACCCTGGATGGCCCGGTGGTTGCTGACGCAAGGCTTTCTCTGGAGCAGGCGGATATCACCCCGGCTTTAAAGTGGGTAAGAAAGGAAGCTGAGGCTGAGTTGAAGGCTGCTTTTGACAAGGCTATTGCAGAACGTTCTAAAGGAGAGCAGGAGAAACTAGCCTCAGATAAAGAATTCTTTGAGGCCCTGGTTAAGTTACACCGCCAGGGAGAGGGAGCAAGTTTCACCGGCCTCAAGCCCGCCGGCACTGACCTGGGGCCTGCGGTAGTTGGCGCGGATAAAGCGCTGGAGAATGGCTCTGCGGACAACTTAGTTCAGCTGCTGACCGAAGAAGTAAATAAGGGAGTGAGGGAGCGTTTTAATAATACCTTTGAGAAGAAAAAGCGTTCCGCTGAGAGCGTTGAGGCCGGCAGGCTGTTTGTGGAAGCGTACATAGATTTCGTGCATTACGTGGAAGGTTTATATCTGAATGCCCAGGGTAAGATAGATCCTCGCTCAGAAATAGATAAGGCTGAGGCCGAGGCAGAACATAAGCACTAAAAAGGAGGTAGCTTATGTGTGGAACATGCGCTGCGCATAAAAAGAAGGCTAAGAAGAAAAAAAAGAAATAAATTGAAAGCGCTGACAGACAAAGCGCCTGCCTGATAAGCAGGCGCTTTGTCTTTTGCGGCGTCCATCCTTAGTTATGCAATATACCTAACTAAGGATGGACGCCGCAAAAGACAAAGC
>CAZKQC010000097.1:0-5143 GCA_964554825.1 uncultured Planctomycetales bacterium | reverse complement strand
CGCGTACCAGGCGCGCTACCCCCATCCAACTGGTCAGGCCGATAATAAACATAACATTAAAAATCGAGGGATCAAGCACTGCTACCACTGCCAGGATAAGAAAGAAAGCCGGAAAACAAAGCATGATGTCACAGAAACGCATAATCAGGGTATCGATTATACGGCCGTAAAAACCTGCCAGGCAGCCCAGGATCAGGCCTAATATAGTGGCAATCCCCACGGCAATAAGCCCGACACTTAAGGAGATCCTTGAGCCGTAAATCATACGGCTGGCTAAATCCCGGCCTAAGCTGTCAGTACCAAGGAGGTGCTTAGTTGAGGGAGGCATAAGCAGGCTATCCTGATCAATGACCTGCGGGTCATAAGGGCTGATGACCGGCGCAAGGATAGCAAACAAGCTAAATATGCCTATAATTAAAATTCCGTATAATAAAACTTTATCTTTCATATCTTATCCTGGGGTCCAGCCACGCATAACTAATATCCGCAACCAGGTTACCCAGCATGGTCAATACTCCGACTAACACCACCTCAGCCATAATCACCGGATAATCGCGCATCATCACTGCTTCATAAAAGAGCCTGCCTATGCCCGGAAGCGCGAATATGGACTCAAAGATAACGCTCCCTCCCAGGAGCCCGGGTATGGAAAGCCCCAGTATTGTTACAACCGGAAGTATTGCGTTGCGCAGGGCGTGCTTATAGATAACCTGATTTTGGGAGAGGCCTTTTGCCCTGGCGGTATAGATATAAGGCTGCGCTAATGCCTCGATCATGCTGGAGCGCATATAACGCAGCATACCTGCCATACCGGTTATGCTTAAGACAAATATAGGCAGGGCCAGGTGTTTAGCTAAATCTATAGCCTTTCCCCAGATGTTAAAATATTCAAAATCCAGGGACTTAATCCCGGATATGGGAAGCCAGCCGAGGCTGATCCCAAAGAACTGCATTAAAAGAAGCGCCAGCCAAAAGGTAGGAAGAGCGAAGCTAACAAAGGCGAGTACTGTCATAACTTTATCAAAGGCCTTATCCTGGCCAACCGCGCTCTTTACAGCCAGAGGAATCGCCAGGCATAAAATAAATAAAAGCGAGAGCAGGTTAATCCCCAGGGTAAGCGGCATCCTTTCCAGGATCTTCTCTGTAACCGGCCTGTTATCGCCAAAAGAACGGCCAAAATCAAACCTGGCGAGCCTGCTCAGCCAGTTTATATACTGAAGATAGAGAGGCTGATCCAGCCCGTAGATCCTAGCTAAGCGCACCCTTACCTCCTGCGAGACCTTAGGGTTCATCGAGGTATCCAGGTTAACGGGTTTTCCGGGAGCAAGATGTATTATCGCAAAACTTAAGATAGTTATGCCTAATAAAAGAGGGATAATACCCAGTAATCTACGCAAGATATAATTCAACATTCTATTCCTGTATCATTGCCCGGTATCTCTGCTGGGAGCGCTCAACCCACCAGTAAATAAAATTATAACCTATACCGATAGGAGCGGGCTCTATCCCGCGGAAGCGCTTATGCAATACCGAGAGGCTATCCGGCACATAAAGAAACATATAGGGCTGATCCTCGTAAAGCAGCTCATTAATGCGCTGATAATATTCTTTTCTCTTAGCTTCGTCAAAACTACGGCGCGCCTCTACCAGGAGGTTATCGACCTCGGCGTTCTTATAGCCGGTAAAATTAAACTCGCCCTCTTTAGTCTTGGAAGAATGCCAGATATCGAAATTGTCCGGCTCACGCGGCAGGGACCAGCCTAAAAGCAGGGCCTGGAAATTCCTCTTATCAATAAACTCCGTCAGGAAAACACTCCACTCCACGACCTTAATCTTCACCCTGATACCGATATCCTTCAGCCGCCTCTGTATAATTTCGGCAGTCCTGATGCGCTCTTCATTACCCTGGTTGGTAATAATGGTGAACTCGAAAACCTCTCCTCTCTTATCCAGCCAGCCATCTCCATTGGTATCTGACCAGCCGCTCTCAAAGAGGAGCTTTTTAGCTAAGCCGGGATTAAAGCCTGCGGGTTTTACATCAGGGTTATAAGCCCAGGATTCAGGCACAAACGGGCCATTAGCAGCCCTGCCAAAACCCAGGAGCACTATTTTAATAATCTCGTCCTTATCCACCGCGTAATTCAAGGCCTGCCTTATCCGTTTATCGCTAAATTTAGGGTCGCTTAAATTGTAACCCAGATATACATAACTAAAGCTTGGCAATCTGAATTTTGTATAGTTTTTCTTAAAAAAAGCAGTGTCAGTCTGGCGGCTGTACTGCAGGGAGGTCAACCCTGCTGAGTCCAGGCCCTGAGCCTGTAATTCCAGAAATATGGTAGATTCATCAGGTATTACCCGGCTGATATAGCGGTCGATATAAGGCCTCTTTTCAAAATATTTATCATTTGCCTCGAGCGTAATCTTCTCCTGGGTTTTCCAGGACTTAAATTTGTAAGGCCCGCTGCCTACAGGCTTCCTCTGAAAAGGGGTATTATTCAGGTCTTCGTTCTGGAGCAGATGCTTAGGTATTATAGGCATACCCCAACTGGATAAGCCCGGGGCAAATGGTTCCTTGTAAGTTACCTTAATAGTGTAGTCATCAAGAACCTCTAAAGAGCGGACGCGTTCAAAATCTCCGCTGTATGGCGTTCTTACTCCGGGGTCTATGAGTTTTTGAAAGGTAAATTCCACATCCTGCGCCGTGAGAGGATAACCATCATGCCAAAGAAGGCCTTTTCTTAAATGAAAGATTATCACCAGGCCCCCTTCTTTTACCTCCCAGGACTCTGCCAGGTCTCCGGTCAAATGCAGATCCTTATTATATTTGACCAGGCCGTTAAAGAGCATCTCGCAGATACTGCTTGAGGCGCTATCAGAGGCAAGGATGGGAATAAGGGTGCGGCTATCGGCAATAGAGCCTGTTACCATGGCATCTCCATAGTCCTTGCAAAGCGAGGCCTTGCAAGGCATAAAAAAAACTATCGCCAAAAGCGATAGCTTCATCAAGTAGCCTGGAGTATTTCTTGCCACTTATATTTTATTTTGCCTTAGGTGCTTCCTGCTGACTTGCAGCCTGCGCCGCTGCAGCAGCTACCGCAGAAGCCGCATCATGCTTGTCTGCGGCAGGAGCTGAAACAGGCTGCGCCTGCGTCTTGACATCCTTCATTAAGGAACGGCTCTGCTTTGCCGATAATAAGGCGAGGCTCAGGCAGGTTACAAAAAACAGGATCGATAATACCGTGGTTATGCGGGTAAGAAAGGTATTGGTCTTGGTGCCAAACATGGACTCGACACTTGAGAAACTCTCCACCAGGCCTCCTCCGCGTCCTGCCTGGATCATGATAAGCCCGATGAGCAGTAAACAAACAATCATATGGATAACAATTATTGTAGTCATTATTTCAACACTCCCGCTGCCTTCTTAACTATTTCAGCAAAGCTCTCTACTTTAAGGCTTGCCCCGCCTACCAATGCCCCGTCCACATCAGGCTGCTGCATTAACTCCAGGGTATTCTCGGGCTTGACGCTGCCTCCGTACTGAATTCTTACCTGGGCCGCTACTTCCTTATTATACATCTTTACTAATAAATCCCTAATATAAATTTGGGCTTCCTGGGCCTGGAGAGGTGTCGCGGTCTTACCTGTGCCGATTGCCCAGACCGGCTCATAGGCGATAACCAGCTTGAGCATTTCAACTGCACTGATACCCTTGAGCCCGTTTTTGATATGGTCATCTAATACTTGGAAAGTCTCTCCTGCCTCCCTCTCCTTTAAGCTCTCTCCCACGCAGACTATCGGGGTAAGGTCATGCTTCAGGGCTGCCTTTATCTTATTATTTACGCTTTCATTAGTCTCAGCGAAAAACTGCCTTCTTTCGGAGTGGCCGATAATCACGAACTTACATCCGGCATCCTTAAGCATCAAAGGAGAAACCTCTCCGGTAAATGCGCCCTCCTCCTGCCAGTACATATCCTGGGCTCCGAGTGAGATATTGGAATCAGCGAGCACCTCTGCCACTTCAGAAAGGGTGGTGAAAGGCGGGCAGAGCACGATATCTATATCATCGCTGCTTAACTCAAAAAGTTCTCTCTTTAGGCCATTGGCTAAATCTATCGCCTCGCCAATAGTCTTATACATCTTCCAGTTTCCGGCAATAATAAACTTCCTCACTCTATTTCTCCGTTAAAGCTACCACGCCTGGCAATTGCTTACCCTCTAAAAACTCGAGGCTTGCCCCGCCGCCGGTTGAGATATGTGTCATTTTATCCTCTAATTTAAACTTGGCCACTGCCGCAGCTGTATCCCCGCCTCCGATAATCGTAGTGGCAGCTAAAGTAGCGATAAACTTAGCTATCTCCTGTGTCCCTTTAGCAAAGGGATCCATCTCAAATATGCCTAAAGGCCCATTCCAGACTATAGTCTTGGCTGACTTTAACTTTTGCTCAAAGAGTCCTATAGTCTTTGGCCCGATATCTACCGCAATCTTTCCTTCGGGGATCTCATCTCCCACAATCTCTGTATTTGCAGCCGGGTCAATCTTCTCTACCACCAGGTTATCTATGGGAAGTAATATATCCTTCTTTAATTCTTTGGCCTTACTTAGAATCTCCTTGGCTAAATCCAGCTTTTCTTTTTCTAACTTGGAATTACCGATTGCCTTACCCTGCGCCTTTAAAAATGTATAGGCCATGCCGCCGCCGATAATAATCGCATCACACTTAGGAAGCAGGTTCTCTATAACCCCGATCTTATCAGAAACCTTAGCGCCGCCAAGGATAACCATAAACGGCCTCTTGGGGTTTTGCACTGCATTGCCTAAATATTCTATCTCTTTGCCTAAGAGGAACCCTGCAGCGCTTTTTAGGTAATGCGCAACACCCTCTGTTGAGGCATGCGCGCGGTGAGCTGTGCCAAAGGCATCATTAACGTAAATCTCGCCTAAGGAAGCGAGCTGCTTGGCAAAACCAGGGTCATTCGCCTCTTCTTCAGCATGGAACCTTAAATTTTCCAATAAGACTACTCTTTCTTTGGCTGAGGCTATCCCCTGTTTGATATTATCTCCTACGCAGTCATCCAGGAACTTTACCGGTTCATCCAAAAGGCTGGCTAGCCTTTCTGCTATTGGCTTAAGGCTGTATTTAGC
>CAZKQC010000096.1:0-5213 GCA_964554825.1 uncultured Planctomycetales bacterium | reverse complement strand
GGTAAATATAAGATACTGTGCATTGAGCCCAGCTTCTAGCAGGCATTTTGAAGCCAAGGAGGGTCTATGGTCCAGTTATTATATATAGGTTTGGGTTTGTTGGCAGGGATTTTGGGGGGGATGTTTGGTATCGGCGGAGGGACAATCATAATCCCGGCGCTGGTTTTTCTTTTTGGCCTTACGCAGCACCAGGCACAGGGGACCTCTTTAGCAATTCTGGTTCCGCCTATCGGACTTTTAGCTGCCCTGCGCTACTATCATAGCGGCAATGTTAAGTTGGGGATGGCGGG
Organism: uncultured Planctomycetales bacterium; assembly: GCA_964554825.1. Taxonomy (GTDB): domain Bacteria; phylum Omnitrophota; class Gorgyraeia; order Gygaellales; family Profunditerraquicolaceae; genus VGKF01. The sequence goes on along the minus strand of CAZKQC010000096.1, from coordinate 4,923 downwards.
CTTTATCTGCCTGGGGTTTTTCTTCGGGGGGCTTTTGGGGGCGCATTTAATCCACAATGTTCCTGACCTCCTGCTTAAAAGATTATTCGGAGCTTATTTGGCGTTTATTGCGCTGAGGATGATTCTTACTAAATGAAACCTAACCTAAAAGTCAAGATCGGTAAGCTTAAACTGAAAAACCCGGTAATGGTCGCCTCAGGCACCTTTGGCTATGCCCAGGAATTTAAAGATTTTATAAATTTAAAAGAATTAGGCGCAATTGTTACCAAGACTATCACGCTCAAATCCCGTAAGGGCAATCCCCCGCCGCGCACCTGCGAAACTCCTTGCGGCCTGTTGAACTCTATCGGGTTAGAAAACCCGGGCCTGGAGGTTTTCCTGAAGGATAAACTTCCCTTCCTAAAGAAGTTAGGCGTGCCCGTTATTATGAGTATTGCCTCGGAAGAAGGCCCGGACGAATTTATAAAACTCACGCAGCAGCTGGATAGGATCAAGGAAGTAGCGGCAATTGAATTAAATATCTCCTGCCCTAATATAAGAAGCGCAAGAAGCAGGGCAGGGGGCGCACAACTTATTGCGCAAGACCCTCAGGCAACCTATTCCTTGGTAAAAGCGGTGCGCAAAGTTACCAGGAAGACGCTAATTACCAAGCTCTCTCCCAATGTTACGGATATTGTAGAAATTGCCTTGGCGGCCGAAGGCGCTGGCAGCGACGCAGTCTCGATGGTTAATACCTTAAGCGGGATGTGCATAGACATAGTCACGCGCAGGCCTAAAGTTGCTGCTGTTATTGCTGGCTTAAGCGGCCCGGCGATCAGGCCGGTGGCAGTGAGGATGATCTGGGATGCCTATAAGGGTATCAAGATACCCATTATCGGCATGGGTGGCATAATGGACGCCCAAGATGCCCTGGAATTCATTATTGCTGGAGCGACTGCAGTGAGTATCGGCACAGCGAATTTTATTAATCCGCGGGTTGCTGTTGAGATAATCCAAGGCCTGAAGGAATATCTCATAAAGAATAATATTAAAGATATTAAATTACTGAGGGGGTCTTTAGGGATATGAAAAATACCTCTAAGATAATCCTGGCCTTGGACGTGGAGGATATCTCCAGCGCCAGATATTTTCTGAACAGGCTATACCCTCGGGTAAAAAACTTTAAAGTCGGAGCACAGCTTTTTCTTGCCTGCGGCCCCGGGATTATTCAGTCCATAAATAAAAAAGGCGGCAGGGTATTCTTAGACTTGAAACTCTTTGATATACCTAATACGGTTGTCAACGCTGTCCGTCAGGCCATAAGGCTTAAGATTGCCATGCTCACCCTGCATATTAGCGGCGGAGACCGGATGCTTCTGGCCGCAGTAGCGGCTGCTCGTGAAGAATCAAGGCGTCGGAGGCTAAAGCGGCCGCTTTTATTGGGGGTTACGGTTTTAACCAGTCAAGAGGCAGATCCCAGGACTGTATTGGCAATGGCCAGGCGAGGCTTACGCTGTGGTCTGGATGGGGTCGTCTGCTCAGCTAAAGAAGCAGCTTTTTTAAGAAGCAGGATTAAGAAAAGATTTATAATTGTTACTCCTGGCATAAGGCCTAAGGGCATGGCAGCCGCAGATCAAAAAAGGACTGCTACTGCCAGCGAGGCAATCCAGGCAGGGAGCAATTACCTGGTGGTGGGCAGGCCGATATTAAAAGCAGCCGATCCGCTTAAGGCTGTTGAGGAGTTATTCTAACCCATGGACTCAAAAGGCGCACTAGATAAGATTAAAGAGGCCGAGTTAAAAGCTAAAGAGATGATTGAGCTGGCCAGGCAGGAGGCCCGCAAGATTTTACAGTTAGCACAGCTGGAGAGAGAAGATATTCTGCGAGGGGCCCAAGAGAAGGCCGCTCTTAAAAGCTCAGAGTTAAAAGAGGAAATCCAGCGGGATACGCAGAACGCAATCGCTGTTTTAAAAGGCCAGGCCCAGGCCCAGATTGCAAAGATCAATGAAACGGCTAAGGGCAATATTGAGGCTGCGCTGGATTTTCTTAAAACTAAATTAAAATAACGCTATGGCAATAAGCAGAATAAAAAAACTGGAACTTATCGGTCTAAAGAGGGATAAAGAGAGAATCCTGGCTTTACTGCAAAAGCTCGGGACAATACAGCTGATTGAGGAGCAGGGGCCTGCTTTCGCTCAAGGAATAGCTGGTTCGGATAGCCTCAGCCCCAGCCTGCTGGAGATCCAGGATGCTATATCTGTTCTTTCTGTTTTTCAGAAACCAACCGCTATGCTAGGAGGAATGATCAAGCCCAAACCACTGGTTTATCGGCAACAATTAAAAGAGGTCATCGAGCTCTTTGATTACCAGAACCTGCTTCAGGAATTATCCTGCCTGCGCAACCACCTTAAAGAGCTCTCCCAGCATAAGGAAAGACTGATCCAGGAGAGGTATTTATTATCTCCCTGGCGTAAATTGGAGATACCATTAGACCAGGTCTCTTATACCGAACATTGCGGTATTCTGCTGGGGATAGCCGGTATCCGCGATTATCCTAAGTTCCAGGAAGAGCTGACAGCTGCGGGGTTGAATCTATACTGTCAACTGCTGAATGCGGATAAGGCTAATGCCTATATGGTTATCTTCTATCTAAAAGAGGAGATCGGGGGCCTGGAGACAACGCTAAAGGCTCACCGCTTTAATTTCATTACCTTGACCCGGCATCCGGATACAGCGGCAGATAGACTCCTCGAGATAAATACCCAGGGCCTGATTTTAGATGACCAGATTGAGGAGATAAAGGACAAAATAAGGAATTTATCGCTGAGCTGTTTTAAGTTGATGGTGACTTACGACCACCTGGCTAACATAAGAAGGATAGGAGAGGCAGATGGTATTTTGGTTAAACAACAGTTCACCTTTAGTTTAAGCGCCTGGATTAGAGAGCGGCAGGTCAGGGCGCTTGAAAAGGCAATGGCCGCAGAATTTAAAGAGGTGGCCTTGTTTATCTCTGACCCCGTGCCAGGAGATGAGGTTCCGGTTGAACTGGAGAATAATCCTTTGGTTGAGCCTTTCGAGTTTATTACTAAGATCTATGGCTTCCCTAAATATTCCGAGATAGACCCTACTCCTTATATGGCGCCTTTCTTCTTTCTGTATTTTGGCTTCTGTGTTTCAGATGCGGGTTACGGTATTATCCTGACTTTGCTATCGTGGTTGGTATTGAAGAGATTCAGGATGGGGCCGCAAGGGAGCAGATTCTTTAAGCTTTTTTTGTTCTGTGGTATTTCAACCATCCTGGTGGGCGCCTTAACAGGCAGCTGGTTCGGTAACCTGCCTGACCTGCTCGCCCAGTATTCCAAGGCCTTTCTGCCCTTCAAAAATTTTAAAGACAGCTTGATTATACTTGATCCGATGAAGGAACCTACCAAGCTCCTGGGGATTGCACTTTGCCTGGGTATAATCCAGGTCTGGTTCGGCAATACGGTAGCAGCGATAGGGAATATTAAAAACCGGCGCTACCTCGATGTATTCTTAGATCAGGTGCCTATGCTTACTTTTTTATTCGGTTTAACCGGGATGGCCCTGGTATTTTTGAAACTCTTAGAACCATTGCGCACCCCTGTTTTTCAATACGCTGCCCTGTTTGCGGCAGTAGCGCTTATATTGACACAGGGCCGTTCTGAAAAAGGCTTAGGCTCCAAGCTTTTTTACGGGGTATATAACCTTTACAGCGCGCTCTCAGGTTATTTAAGCGACGTCCTTTCTTATAGCCGTCTTTGGGCCCTGGGGTTAGTCACCGGAGTAATGGCCACTACTATTAATCTAATCAGCGTGCAGTTCAGTCAGATCTTCCTTTCCGTTATCCCATTTGTAAACAGGGTAGCGATTCTTAAAGTGATAGTGAGCAGTATTATCCTGGTTGGGATTTTTATCTGCGGCCACCTGGTCGCTTTTTTTATGAACCTCTTAGGTGCCTTTGTGCATCCGGTGAGGCTGCAGTTTGTGGAATTCTTCTCCAAATTTTTTAAAAGCGGAGGCAGGCCTTTTCGGCCATTTAAAGTAGAAACAAAATATATCAACATAGGATAAGAGGAGGTTTATTATGGAGATAGGTTTAGCTTTTGCAGTTGCAGGTGCAGCCATAGTCATGGCTATATCAGGGGTAGGTTCAGCTATCGGAGTAGCCCTGGCAGGCCAGGCCGCAGGCGGGGTTATGACAGAGGACCCGGAGAAGTTCGGCCGCATGATCCCCCTGATAGGTATCTCGGGTACGCAGGGTTTCTACGGTTTTCTGATCGGATTTTTGGTGTTAAATAAACTCAATCTTTTAACTGCCCAAATTAAAATACCCAACCTCTATCAAGGCCTGCAGATATTTGCTATCTGCCTGGTGGTAAGCCTGGTAGAATCCATCTCAGCAGTCTGGCAAGGCAAAGTCTCGGTAGCCTCGATTTATATGGTAGCTAAAAGACCGGAAGAGGCAGGTAAGGCCCTGGTGCTTCCTATATTCGTGGAGATCTACGCCATCTTAGGGTTAGCCGCCGCATTCTTATTATTATTAGGAGTAAAGATCTAGATGTCTTTAGAGTCTATTATCAATCATATTCTAGAGGAAGCAAAGCAGCAGGCGGATCAGATAACCTTTGCGGCCAAGAAGGAAGCTGATCAGCTACTCCTTGCTGCCCAAGAGGAAGCAGAAAAGGTTTGCCAGGAGATCTTAAAGAAAGAAGAGTCAGCCTTGGAGGCTGGCAAGGCAAAGCTGGTGGTGGGTGCGCGCCTGGCAAGTAAGAAAGAGCTGCTTATCGCCAAGCATGAGCTGATTAATCTTGTTTTTCAGAAGTTAGAATCCGGGCTGCATAAAGAAAGATTTAAAAAAGAACAGGTTAGTCAGGATAGGGTTCAGGAAGTCAGCGAAGAGCCGCATTTTTATCTGGAGAATAT
>CAZKQC010000095.1:0-5298 GCA_964554825.1 uncultured Planctomycetales bacterium | reverse complement strand
GATGGGCTCAGGATTATGTTATGTATGCGGTAGGTCCTGCCTTTCTTGGAATAGATACTGCTGATCTCGGAAGTGAGTATAAAATATATATCCTGGTATTTAAATAAACCATTGCCCAGGTCCTCTAAAGAATGTTTTAACTCCTCCAGCCACAGGTGGTGGGTAAAATCTCCTGTGCCCATCAAGGTAATACCCTTAAGCTTGGCCCAAGACGCGATATTCTTGGTGTCCATATCTTTTGATGTGGCGCGCGAATATTTAGAATGAATATGGAAATCAGCGACAAACTCCATCAGGCCTGAATCTCCTTTAACGTTTCCTGTATATTCCCCCAGTGCGTACCTTGCCAATACACTCTCCTGCATTTAGGGCAGGAGAAAAAGTCCTCTTGGGTTTTAAATACATACTCGGGAACCAGCGCTTTCACGCTCCCCTTATCAGAGCGCTCCAGGGTCTCGTTACAGACGGTACAACGGATAAACATTGACTCTGGCGAAAGATCAAGGTGCAATTTCTGCAATACCTCCTGCATTTGTTCTTTAATGCTCCCGGATTCTAACAGGATTATCCGGGCTCCGCTGGACCTGGAGAGACGATGGTTACGGGTTAAGATAATGCGCTCATCCCTCAGGGCCTGGATAATCAGTGAGCCGGGGGTCACCAGGCCGGCAACATAGGCCGTATCAAACCCGAAAATCCTCAACCACTTTGCTAAACGACCGAGCTCGCCAGTTACGATAAACTTCATACGCCTCAAAGGGCCCCAAGGAGATTAGTCGCGGCTGGTAGTATACGCTATCTTGCCGTTAAAAATCGTCTGCTCTACCACGCCTTTTAATCTTCTGCCTAAGAAGGCTGAATTCTTGGAAATCGAAACCAGGTTATCCTTGGTCACCTGCCACTCTTTATCCGGTGAAACAACGACCAGATCAGCATCGCTGCCTACGCCCAGCCTTCCTTTCTTAACCCCCAGGATCCTGGCCGGGTTAACTGCCATTTTCTCAACCAGGCCCTGCCAATCTAATACACCTTTAGAAACCAGCTCGGTAATAGCTACGGAGAGTGCGGTTTGCAGGCCGATAACCCCGAACTCCGCCCGGGCAAACTCGATCTCCTTTTCATTTTCTGTGTGCGGGGCGTGGTCAGAAGCGATAGCGTCAATGGTCCCCTCCCGCAGGCCTTCTTTGATGGCAAACACATCATCCTCGCCCCGTAAGGGCGGGTTCATCTTCATATTCGTATCATATCCCAGCACTGCTTCTTCGGTTAAAGAAAAATAATGCGGGGCAGTCTCTGCAGTCACCCTGATACCTTTTTTCTTGGCCCGGGCAATACTCGCTACTGATTCTTTAGTGCTTACATGGGCGATGTGTAAAGCGGCACCCGAACGCTCGGCAAGCCCTATATCCCTTTCAACCCTTTTATACTCAGACTCGCAGGATATCCCGCGCAGTCCCAGACGGGTAGAGGTCAACCCCAGGTTCACCACGCCCTCTAGGCAGAGTGTTTTATCTTCGCAATGACAGATCACCAAAAGCCCTTCTTTATGCGCCTGCTCTAACGCCTCCAGCATCAGCTCTTCGGAATCCACCGATGAGCCATCATCGGAGACCGCCAGTATCCCGGCTCTTTTGAATCCGGCCAAATCAGCCAGCTCTTTGCCCGAGCGGCCCTTAGTAATTGTGCCTGCGATCAATACGCCAGCCCTGGCCGTGCTTCGGATAATGCCTTCTAACAACCTAATGTTTTCCACAGAGTCAATGGCCGGGCTGGTATTGGGCATGGCCAGAAGCGTAGTCACCCCGCCCCTAAGCCCAGCATTTGTTCCGCTGGCTACAGTCTCCTTGTCTTCCCTGCCTGGCTCCCGTAAGTGCACATGCATATCTACGAGTCCTGGTATTACAATCTTATCGCGCGCATCTACTATCTCATCGGCAGCCAGGCTTATGCCCTTGGCTAACCTAGTTATCCTAGAATCCTCTATTAGGATATCAAGCACCTCATCCAGGTTGTTTCCCGGGTCAATAACCCGGCCGGACTTAATTAGTAGTTTCATATTGTTTATCGTGACCCTGCGAGACCAAAAACAGCACTGCCATCCTCACGGCTATACCGTTGGTGACCTGCTCCAATATCACTGAATGAGCGCCGTCAGCTACCTCGCTTGAAATCTCAATCCCGCGGTTAAGCGGACCGGGGTGCATTATAATAATGTTCTTTTTTGCCTTACTTAACCTTTCCTGGGTAATGCCGAAGTTCTTAAAATATTCCAACTGCCTGGGGAAGGCGCCCTGCGTATCGCGTTCAAACTGCATGCGCAAAACATTCACCGCATCGGCGTCAGAAAGCGCCTCGTCTATGTCGTGCGTTACAGATACCCCCATCTTTTCAATCGCCACAGGAATAAGCATCCCTGGCGCGCAGACCGTAACCCTGGCGCCTAACTTAGTCAGGCCCCAAATGTTGGAACGCGCCACGCGAGAATGAGCTATATCTCCTACAATAGTTACTTTTAACCCTGCGAGCCTCCCCAGTTTTTCCTTAAGCGTAAAAATGTCCAGAAGAGCCTGGGTAGGATGTTCATGCCAGCCGTCTCCGGCATTGACTACGCTGATGTTCAAATGACGCGCTAACATAGCTGCTGCCCCTGAATAATTATGACGCACTACGATAATATCTGCCTTCAGGGCCTGGATATTAGTCCCGGTATCAATAAGGGTCTCTCCCTTCTGCACGCTGGAGGACTCCGTGGCTATATTAATCACATCCGCAGAGAGCCTTTTGGCTGCAATCTCAAAAGAAACACGCGTACGGGTAGATGGTTCATAAAAGAGGTTGACTACGGTCTTACCCCTAAGCGCAGGGACCTTCTTAATCTCGCGCGTAGAGACTTCTTTAAAAGAATCGGCGGTTGCCAGAATCAGCTCCAGCTCCTCTGTGCTTAACTCTTCGAGACCCAAAAGGTCTTTTCTAGTCCAAACCATAGATTAAGCCTTATCCACAATGACTACCTCATCCAGGCCGTCAACCTCAAACAGACGCACCTCCACAGTCTCCTGCTGGGAGGTAGGGATGTTTTTTCCCACGTAATCGGCGCGTATCGGCAGTTCCCTGTGGCCGCGGTCGATCAGCACTGCCAGCTGGATGGACTTGGGCCTGCCTAAATCTATCAGGGCATCGAGACTCGCGCGGATGGTCCTTCCGGTATATAAAACATCGTCTACCAGGACGATGTTTTTGTCGGTAATATCGAAATCTATCTCAGTCTTGTGCACGACTGGTTGCGCCGCAATCAAGGTCAGGTCATCGCGGTATAAGGTAATATCCAAAATCCCCACCGGGATATTGGCGTTATCGATCTTCGAGATGCATTCGGCTATGCGCCTGGCCAGATACGCGCCGCGGTTTCTTATCCCCACCAGGCAGAGCTGTTCTGTCCCCCTGTTTTTCTCCACAATCTCATGGGCAATACGCAGAAGGCTGCGGTTGAGGGCGTCTTTATCCAGTATCTTTGCTTTTTCTTTCATGGTATTTTTCCTGATCCCTTACGAGAAACTGAAGATAGCACTCGTATAGGTAAAGTGTCTGCTCAATAAAAAACCCAACTGCTTATCTTTACAGAGCAGTTGGGTTGTTCCGTGCTATTTTCGTTTTGCTTCATTTTATTCCCCTTGCTAGCTTCTCGAGAACTAGCTTAAAGGTTGTTTGTATTTTAAACAAATATACCATCTGACCTTGGGTTTGTCAAGCAAAAAGATAGCCCCGCCCTGCGCTCTTATATTACTATTACAAACTCCCCTCGCGGCTTCTGCCTTTTTAGCTCCTGGAGGATAGCGCAGGCCCTGCCGCGCTTGACCTCTTCAAACTTCTTGGTCAACTCGCGGCAAACTACTATCTCCTTGTCAGGCCAAAGGCTGTTAATATCCCCAAGGGTTGCCAGGATACGGTGGCAGGATTCATACAAAATCACCGTGTATTTTACTTTCCCCAGTTCTGTCAGCCTGTTAATGCGCGAGCCTTGCCTAGGAGGAAGAAAACCTTCAAATATAAACTTATGCGCAGGCTTACCGGAAAGCACCAGGGCATTCACAAAAGCAGTGGCTCCCGGGATAACCGTAATACCGATGCCACTGGCAATAGCTAAATTAATAATATTGTACCCCGGGTCAAGAACGCCGGGCATTCCGGCATCTGAAACCAGGGCAACATCCTTGCCCTCCTTTAATAAACGCAGCAGGTATTCTGCCTTGGTAACACGATTGTGCTGGAAGAAGCTGGTGGTAGGAGCTTTAATGCCGTAATGACTAAGCAGAATTTGCGTATGACGCGTATCCTCGCAAGCGATCATATCTACGCCCCTTAGAACCTCCAAGCCGCGCAGGGTAATATCCCCCAGGTTACCTATAGGAGTAGCAACGATATAGAGCATTATTCAACCGTCACGGACTTAGCCAGATTTCTTGGTTGGTCTACGTCACAATCGCGTTTGACAGCAATATGATAGGCTAACAACTGCAGCGGCAGGGCCACCAGCAGAGGAGAAAAAAACTCCGCTATGTTGGGTATATAAATAACTTCACGGGTCAGCTCTTTTACCTTATCGTCGTTTTCGCTGGCAATAGCGATAATCTTACCTTTGCGGCTGCGAATCTCCTGGATATTAGAAATCATCTTCTCGTATACCTTGGAGGCAGGGGCAATACAAACCACTGCGCGATATTCATCTATCAAAGCAATAGGACCATGCTTCATCTCTCCAGCAGCATAACCTTCAGCTGGTATATAAGAAATCTCTTTGAGCTTCAATGCCCCTTCCAGCGCCAGGGGGTAGTTAATGTTGCGGCCTAAAAACAGGAAAGAGCCGAAATGGGAGTGCCTGCGGGCAATGGTCTTGACCAGCCCCTGCTTTTTTAACACGCTCTCCTGCAGGCTGGGGCAACGCCCGAGCTCCCGCAGGTAAACGGATATGCTTTCTTGACTCAGGGTCTTTTTCAGGCCAGCCAGATACAGCGCTAAAAGATAAAGCACTGCCAGCTGTGCGGTATAAGCCTTGGTAGAGGCCACCCCTATCTCCGGACCAGCGTGCGTATAGATGACTCCATCTGATTCGCGCGCAAGGCTTGAGCCCAAAACATTACAAATAGCCAATACCAGCGCGTGCTTTTTCTTTGCTTCACGCACCGCTGCCAGGGTATCTGCGGTCTCCCCGGACTGACTAATGGCAATAACCAGGGTGTTATTATCCACCAATGGATTACGGTAGCGAAACTCGCTGGAGACATCGACACCAACCGTAAC
>CAZKQC010000094.1:0-5430 GCA_964554825.1 uncultured Planctomycetales bacterium | reverse complement strand
AAATACTGGACGCAAGAGGCATAAAGCTTATCTGCGTCCAATACCCCATGCTTAATATAGAGCCGTTAAAGAGGATATTCCAAGGCGAGGGAGGCGTTATCTTTGTGGATAACGAGCAGGTATTCAAGGAGGCGGTAGAGAAGATGGGCTATAATGATTATTTTAGCGATATGTTTGGCGGAGACTTCGGCCACTGCACGCATAAGGGCAACCGGCTCCTGGCTGAAAACATCGCCAAGGTGATCCTGGAAGAGGTATCCAGCAAATAAATGAGCAAAACCAAACAACTAAATATCAGGACATCCCTCAGGCAGAAGCTAGCCCTGATAATCGCAGGGCTCCTATCCTGCATCATACTCCTTGAGCTGGGCCTTCGCCTGGGAGGCGGCATCATACTCTCCCTCCAGGAGAGCCGTAACAGGCTCTCCATAAAGCAGAAGGGCACCTACCGCATCATGTGCCTGGGGGAATCTACTACTGCCTCTGGCAGTTGGCAACGGTGGTCGGTAGGAAGCTATATCGCTTATCCCTATCAACTCGAAGAGATATTAAATCAGCGCAATATAGGGATTACCTTCAGCGTGATTAATAAGGGGATTATTGGAACTAATACCTCTTTTATCTTGAGTGAGCTGGAATTCAATCTCAATGAATATAACCCCGATATGGTGATTACCATGATGGGGGTTAATGATAGCGGAGTCCATATGCCCTATGATACAACTTCTGCCTCCGGGCTTAGCTACTTCTGTAATTCACTGAGGACCTACAAGCTATATAGGCTCTTGTGGCTGCATATGGTAAATAAGTTCAGGGAAATGGGGATGCATAAGACAGATAGAGCTCGCGAAGATATTAATACGCATAACAGAATTAACGTAACCGGCCTGAAAGAATACTATCTCAGGAAAGGATTTTTAGCGCAATCACCCCCATATACAAAGAAAGGCCTTGGCCCAGGACAAGAAAGCTGCATTAGCTATGTTGAGACCGGGAAGCTTTATAAAATGCAACATAAAATCCCCCAGGCAGAAGAGGCATTCAAGAAGTCAATAGCGCTATGTCCCTATAACAGCGAGGCTTATATTGAATTAGGCAGGCTTTATAAAACACAACTCAATCTCTTCCAGGCGGAAGACGCATTCAATAAGGCCATCGAGTTAGATTTGAAAAATTCTTCGGCGTATATTGAATTAGGCAAGCTTTATGACATAGAGGGAGAGTGGTTTATTAAACCAGAATGGAAACTGAAGCAGGAGCTGGAATTAAATCCTAGTAGCGCCGGGGCATATGTCGAACTAAGCAGGTTTTACAGAGAAAGAGGCCAATTCACCAGGGCTGAGCAGGTGCTAGAGAAGAGCCTTTTATTAAGCTACACGAATGATGGGACCTATTGTGAGTTAGGTAAGCTTTACAGGGATATGCATAAAACCTCCCAGGCCGAGGAGGCTTTCAAAAAGGCCATAGAGATTAGTCTTAGCAACACCGACGCATATTGTGAGTTAGGTAAGCTTTACAGGGATATGCATAAAACCTCCCAGGCTGAAGAGGCTTTTAAAAAGGCTGTAAGGGTTGGCCCTCCCAACCCCCAGGCACATTTTGAATTAGGCTGCCTTTATAGCAGGAACGGAAAATTCTCCCAGGCCGAGGAGGCATATAAGAAGACTATAGAGCTCGAGCCTGGCGGCGCTGACGCATATTTCGAATTAAGCAGGCTTTATAAAGAGCAGGGTAAATTAAGCCAGGCTGAGGATATTCTTAAGAAAGCCATAGCTCTAAGACCCAAGAATTTTATGGAATACGCGGAATTTTATTTTGAGCAGGGGAAAATAGAACAAGCCCAGGAGGTACTCAAAGTAGCCATAGGGGCTAGTCTCGGCGACGAGAGGTTTTTCGCTGCCTTAGCAAACCTTTACAGGCAGTCAGGCAAGCCTGGATTGATGCGGGAGTATTATGATAAGGCGAGGGAGCTGGTATCAAACTATTATAATCCCTTGACCGTTGCCAATTACCGCAAGCTCAAAAAAATCCTGGAGCGCAGAAAGATAAAACTTGTCTGCGCACAATACCCCCTGCGCAGTATAGAGCCGTTAAAGAGGATATTTACAGGCGAGGGAGACATTGTATTTGTAGATAACGAAATAGTGTTTAAGGAGGCGTTAAGTAAGGCAAGGTACTCCGAGTATTTTAATGATATGTTCGCCGGAGACTTTGGCCACTGCACGGTTAAAGGAAACAGGCTCCTGGCTGAGAATATCGCCAACACCATATTAAAAGAGGTCTTTAAGAAATAAATGCGCACAACTCCAATATCTAAAACCAAGCTGCCGCTTAGGCAGAAGGCAGCCTTAGTAACAGGCGGCATATTTTTCTGTCTGATCTTTCTTGAAATAGGCCTCAGGCTGGGGGGCGGGATCATGCTTTTCCTGCAGGAGCGCCATAACAGGGTTTCCCTTGAAAAAAAAGGCGCCTATCGTATCATGTGCCTGGGGGAATCCACCACTGCCTTAGGGGGCAACAGTTCATACCCCTATCAACTTGAAGAGATCCTAAATCAGCGCAGCAAAGAGGTTACCTTTAGCGTAGTCAACAAGGGTATTAGCGGCGTAAGCACATCATTTCTTATAAGTCAACTAGAGCCTAGCCTTCACGAATATAAGCCGGATATGGTGGTTACTATGATGGGAGTAAATGACAGCGGAGAGCACATCCCTTACGAATCATCAGCCGCCATTTCGAAGTTAGCGTCTTTCTACAAGTCTCTGAGGACGCGTAAACTGATCAGGCTCCTGTGGCTGCATATGGTATCCAAGGTCGCAAAGATGGACCCGCGCAAGATGGAGAACAGGGAAGTTTCGCATATCGCTTCAGAAAAGTATCAGGACTATATTAAATTAGGTAAAATTTATAATGACCAGGGAGAATTTAATAACGCTGAAAAGATTCTTAAAAAGGCCATAATGTTGTTTCCTGCGAATGCCGGGGCGTATATTGAATTGGGCAGGATTTACCAGGAACGCGGCGCCTCCCCGGAAGCAGAAGAGATATTAAAAACGGCTATTCAATTAAGCCCTAATGACAGTAGTACGTATCTTGAATTAAGCAGGCTTTATAAAGGAAAGTGGAATATCACCGCGGCAGAAAAGATGATCAAAAGAGCCATAGAGCTAGACCCCGGTAATGCGCAGGCGTATATCGAGTTAAACTTACTTTATAGAAGCCAGCGGAATCTTATCGGAGCCCAGGAGATACTTAAGAGGGCCATTGAAATTAACTCTTATAACGCTGACACATATTTTGAATTAGGCGTGGTTTATAGCATGAGAAAAAGTCTTCTCCAGGCAGAAGAGGCATTCCTGGAATCACTGGAATTGAATCCTAAGAAAGACGAAACATATCTAGAGTTAGTATGGCTGTATTTAAGCCAGGGCAAGTTCATACAAGCCCAGGAGCTGCTCAGCAAGGGCGTAGCTATAAATACCAGTAGCGAGAGGCTATTTGCTGCCCTGGCAAATATCTGCAGGGAAACAGGCAAGCCTGAATTGATGCAGGAGTATTATGATAAAGTAAAGGGGCTTAGGTCAAGTTATTACAACTCTCTTACCGTCAATAATTACCGTAAGCTTAAAATAATTCTGGACCGTAGAAAGATACAATACGTCTGTTGTCAATACCCCCTGCGTAGCATAGAGCCTTTAAAGAGGATATTTAAGGAAGAAAAAGGCGTAATATTCGTGGATAATGAACAAATATTCAAAGAAGCCTTACTTAAGGCATCTCAGGAAGAATATTTTAGCGATATGTTCGCCGGAGACTTCGGCCACTGCACCCACAGGGGCAACCGGCTCCTAGCCGGGAATATCGCCGACACCATCTTAAAGGAAGTATTCAAAAAATGAGTAAGCATGGTTGAACCTTCCAAGATAATAACCCCGCTTAGGCAGAAGATCTTTTTAGTAGCAGGGGGCATGCTCGTCTTCTTATTTCTTCTTGAGTTTGGCCTGCGCTTGGGCGGTTTTGTTTTCTTGTCTGTTCAGGAATACAGGAACCAGCTTGCCATAAGGCAAAGGGGTGCCTACCGCATTATGTGTTTAGGAGAATCTACTACTGCGTTGGGAGGGGGGAATTCATACCCCAGCCAACTTGAGAATGTCCTCAACGAGCGAGGCATAGGAATAAAATTCAGCGTAATAAATAAAGGAGAGCCATGCGTTAGCACGGCAGGTATAGTGTCTTCCTTAGAGGCCAATCTTGACAATTACCGTCCAGATTTGATTGTTGCCATGATGGGTATAAATGACGATAACTCTCATATGCCGCAGGAGATTGTTCTAAGCGCGGGGGCTGCTTCCTTTCCGGGGCCCCTTAGAACATACAAGCTTATCAGGTTGCTTTGGTTACGCGGTATAACAAAAGCCAGCAAGCCCGGAGACAATAATACAGTTCCCAGGGAAATGGTAACGCAAGAGGCTAAAGAACTGAATCATAAAAACGAAATGGCACATATTGAGCTGGGTGAGTTATATAGCCGCCAAGGTAAGTTTAGTAAGGCGGAAGGGGAGTTTAAAAAAGCCATAGGACTTAACCCGAACTACTCCGGGACACGCATTAGTCTAGGCCTGTGTTATGTAAGCCAGGGCAGGTTCTCTGAGGCGGAAGGGGAGTTTAAAAAAGCCGTGGAGCTTAACCCGGAATCCGAAGGGACATACACTGCCTTGGGTTCATACTATATAAGCCAGAGCAGGTTCTCTGAGGCGGAACAGTTATTGAGGCAAGCCGTAGCTGTCAATCCTGACAATGACAGGGTATATGGCAGGTTAGCGGCGTTTTATGCTGAGACAAAAAACTATAAGTTGCTGGAAGAATATTGGGAGAAAGCCCGCAGTATGCGCAAGGCATATTATCAGCCCGTCACAATCAATAATTACCGCAGATTAAAACAAATTCTAGATAAAAGAGGCTTGCGCTTGGTATGCGTGCAATATCCTGTTCGCAGTATCGAACCATTAAAGAAGATGTTCGGCCAGGAGAGAGGCGTAATATTCGTGGATAACGAAAAGTTATTCAAAGATGCTTTAAAGAACTTAGGATATAAAGAGTATTTTACCGATACGTTCGCCGGAGACTTTGGCCACTGCACCCCCAGGGGAAACAGGCTCCTAGCCGGGAATATCGCAAAGGTAATCCTGGAAGAAGTATTCAAAAAGCAGGAATAATCCTACCCAAGGCCCGCCAATACCCGCACAACAACCTGATTAAAAATAAATGTTAGTTTCTTTTTTCTCCTGCGTCTATTATAAGTGAGTGCACAAGAAGAAAAGGAGGCAGAGAAATGGGAAAAAGAGTTTTTATTATTTCCGGAGTCCTTTTGTTTACGCTGGGTTTTAATAATCATATTTTTTCTTCGGATATGGCCTGGCAGGATATAGG
>CAZKQC010000093.1:0-5444 GCA_964554825.1 uncultured Planctomycetales bacterium | reverse complement strand
CCTGAGCCGATAGGCCCCGGCCTGTATAAGGCCAGGAGGGCAATCAGGTCTTCGAAGCGTTCCGGCTCCAATTTTTTAAGCAAGTCGCGCATCCCTGAACTTTCAAGCTGAAATATTCCCATAGTCTGCGAAGAGACAAGGAGTTTATAGGTATTGGGGTCATCGAGGGGAATATTATCGATATCTATTACCTCGCCCCGCTTCTCTTTAATAATTTTTAAAGCAGAATCAATGACGGTCAGCGTGCGCAGCCCAAGGAAATCCACTTTAAGCAGGCCGATCTTTTCCAGGATAGACATGCTGTAGCCGGTAGTAATCTGGTCATCCTGTGTCTTGAATAAGGGCATGTAATTATCCAGTGGCTTATCCGCGATAACCACGCCAGCCGCATGTATAGAGGCATGACGGTTAAGGCCTTCCAACGAGAGGGCGGTAGTAACAAGCTCGGTTATCTGCGGGTCGCTGCGGTAAAGGTTTTTCAGCTCCGACTCGCTTTCTAACGCGTCTTTTAAGGTCATGTTCGGGTCAGGAGGTATCATTTTGGCAATACGGTCAACGTCGGCGTAACTCATCGCCATGACCCTGCCCACATCCCTGATTACTGCCCTGGCCTGCATGGTCCCGAAAGTAATGATCTGCGCCACATTCTCCTGGCCGTATTTTTTGGTGACGTAATCAATAACCTCCTGCCTTCTCTCATAACAAAAATCTATATCTATATCAGGCAGGCCTACGCGCTCGGGGTTCAGGAACCTCTCAAAGAGCAGGCCGTACTTTAGCGGGTTGATATCGGTTATGCCTAAGAGATAACTTACTATGCTTCCGGCAGCAGAGCCGCGGCCCGGGCCGACAGGTATATGCTGCTCCTTGGCATAATGGATAAAGTCCCAGACAATAAGGAAGTAGCTGGCATAGCCCATATCCTTTATGATCTTTAGCTCATGCTCCAGGCGCTCCTCTATAAATTTATCTACCGCAGCGAACCTATTCTTTAAGCCTTTGAGGCAGAGCTCGGCAAGAAACTCTTCTTTTGTTTTACCTTGCGGGGGGGTGTATCTTGGCAGATGGATTTTTGAGAAATCCAGTTCCAGGTTGCATCTGGAAGCCACTTTTTGGGTATTGGCAATTGCATCGGGGACTTCATTAAAAAGCTGCTTCATCTCCTGCGGAGATTTAAAATAGAATTCTTCGGTCTGAAAACGCATCCGGTTAGGGTCTTCAAGGGTAGTCTGGGTCTGAATGCATAAGAGCGCCTCATGGCTCTTGGCGTGATCCTTGAGCAGGTAATGCACGTCATTGGTGGCAACCAGAGGCAATTTCAATTCCTTGGATATCTTGATCAGTCCATCATTGACTATTTTTTGCTCCGGGATAAGGTTCTCCTGTATCTCGAGGTAGAAATTATCCTTACCCATAATAGAAGATAACTGATCCGCGGCTTTCAGCGCATCGTTAAAACGCCTCTGCCCTAACAATGAAGGTATCTCGCCTTTAAGGCAGGCGCTCAGGCCAATCAACCCCTCATGATACTGGGAGAGGATTTCTTTATCGATGCGCGGCCGGTAATAAAAACCTTCCAGGTAGCCGATTGAAACCAGCTTCATCAGGTTCTGGTATCCGGTTTCATCTTTAGCCAGAAGTATAAGGTGGTATGAGGCCTCATCAATCCCTACGGATGTTTTTTCCATGCGGCTGCCGGGGGCAATATAAACCTCGCAGCCTATAATCGGTTTTATCCCCGCCTTCTGTGCCTCCAGGTAAAACTCTACCGCCCCGAACATGTTTCCGTGGTCGGTAATAGCCAGGGAGTCCATCTTATACTGTTTGGCTAAATTAAGCAGGTCGGTTATACGGCAGGCGCCATCGAGCAGGCTATACTGGGTATGCAGGTGCAAGTGGGTGAATTCTGAGTGCGGCATCTATAGACTATTGACCCGTTATTCTCTAACTTACGCTTATTCCCATTCAATGGTTGCGGGCGGCTTAGAGCTGATATCGTAGACAACGCGGTTCACGCCTTTGACTTCATTGATAATACGGTTAGATATCTTTTCTAATACCTCATAAGGCAGCTTGACCCAGTCTGCAGTCATCCCGTCAATACTGGTAACGCAGCGCAAGGCCACCACATTCTCATAAGTGCGTTCATCTCCCATCACCCCTACGCTTTTTATGGGCAGGAGAATAGCAAAAGACTGCCAGACCTGGTCATAAAGCCCGGCATTTTTGATTTCTTCGATTACCCTGCGGTCTACTTCGCGCAGCAGGTTTAGCCGCTCAACCGTAACCTCTCCGATAATCCTTATCGCTAATCCCGGGCCCGGGAAAGGCTGGCGATGGATAATCGGCTCGGTAAGCCCTAATTCCTCTCCTATGCGGCGCACCTCATCTTTAAACAATTCCCTTAAAGGCTCGATGAGCTTTAATTTCATATGCGCAGGTAATCCGCCGACATTATGATGGCTCTTGATGCGGCTTGAAGGGGCGCCGCTGGGAGAAAATGACTCGATCACGTCCGGATACAGGGTACCCTGGGCCAGGAACTTGACGCCTTTTACCTTATCCGCCTCTTCCTCGAATACCTTGACAAATTCATCGCCGATAATCTTTCTCTTTTCTTCAGGGTCAGTAATCCCCTTAAGACGGGTGAGGAACCTCTTACTCCTGTCTACGTAATCCAGGTTCAGATGAAAGCCAACGCGAAATACGCCCTTTATCTGCTGCGGCTCATCTTTCCTTAATAGCCCGTTATCGATAAAGATACACCTTAGATTCTTTCCGATGGCCTTGTGGATTAAAAGGGCGGCTACCGAAGAATCCACTCCTCCGCTTAAGCCCAGTACCACCTTGTCGCGGCCTACGTTCTTTTTGATATTTTCTATGCTCTCCTTAATAAATGACTGGGTAGTCCAGCGGCCCAGGCACCCGCAAATCTTAAACAGGAAATTGCTTAAGATCTGGTCTCCCTTATCGGTATGCGTTACTTCCGGATGAAACTGCACCGCGAATATCTTGGCTTTCCTGTTGGTAATGGCGGCTATCGGGGTGTTGGTGGTGTGCGCGGAGATGTGAAACCCGGCAGGCACCTTCTTGACATAATCTCCATGGCTTGCCCAACAGGTAAGGTTTCCCGGGAGGTGGCTGAAGAGGTCCCGGTTATCATCAATAAACAGCTCTGTCTTTCCGTATTCTTTATCTCTGGTCTCTCTGACCTTTCCTCCAAGCATCTCCGTAATCACCTGCATACCGTAACAGATCCCTAAAACAGGGACCTTTAGTTTAAATATACCCTTATCAGGATGAGGGCTTTTCTTATGTATGGCTGAGGCCGGTGAGCCTGAGAGTATGATCCCTTTCGGTGAAAGCGCTGCGATATCTTTTGCCGGCGTATTAAAGGGGAGTATCCTGGAGAATACCCGGTTTTCTCTTATGCGCCTGGCTATCAGCTGAGTGTACTGCGAACCGAAATCTAAGATAATTATGGTCTGTCTGTTCATTTCCCCATCCCCACTCTCTGGCTTACCTGGAAAATCTTGCCCTCGGTCTGTATGGAAGGCGCGATGATTATCTCTACGTCGTGCATCTGTTTAATATACGCGGCGCCCAGAGAGCCCATGGAAGTCTTTAGCGCTCCCATCAGGTTCTGCGAGCCGTCATCTACTTTGGCCGGGCCAAAGAGGATCTCTTTAAGCGAGCCCTTAGTGCCTACATAAATACGCGTCCCGCGCGGCAGGTTTACGTGTGAGGTAGCCATACCCCAATGATAACCTCTACCGGGCGCTTCTTTGGCATGGGCAAAACTTGAGCCGATCATTACCGCATCCGCTCCCGAGGCAAAGGCCTTGCAGATATCCCCTCCCCGGTTCATGCCGCCGTCGGTAATAACCGGCACGTATCTGCCGGTGCGTTTGTAATAAAAATCCCTTGCTGCAGCCGCGTCTGCGGTCGCAGTAACCTGGGGCACGCCGATACCCAGCACGCCGCGGGTAGTGCAGGCAGCTCCCGGCCCTACGCCGATCAGTAATGCGGCTGCTCCGGTAGACATCAACTCCAGGGTTGTCTCGTAAGTCACGCAATTACCCAGGATCACCGGTATCTCGGTATTCTTGCAGAATTTAAACAGGTCCAGGCTCTTGTATTCCCTGGAAATATGTTTGATGCTGGTCACTGTGGATTGCACGATAAAGAAATCCGCTCCCGCAGCCATGGCGATCCTGGCATACTGCTGGGCATGCGCAGGTATGCAGCTTACTACCGCAGTGCCTTTTTTGCTTTTAATCTGCTTTATTCTTTTGGCTATTAACTTTTGCTTTACAGGCGTGGTATAAACCGACTGAATGAGAGCAGTGGCTTCAGGAGGGGTTGCAGAGGCAATCTTCTCTAATACCGCATCAGGGTCCTCATACCTGGTCTGTATGCCATCCAGGTTCAATACTGCGATCCCGCCAAGCCTGGACATCTCAATCGCAAATTTAACATCCACTACGCCGTCCATTGCCGCGGCAAGGATAGGGATGGAAAATTTCTTATCACCCAGACAAAAGGTGGTATTTACCTCTTTAGGATTTATCGTCTGCGAACCAGGGACAAGTGCTATTTCATCAAAGCCATAACATCTGCGTGCCCGCCTTCCTATGCCTATCCACTCTGCCATATCAGCTCTCCTTATGATATAAGTTATTATTTAATAATGAGTTACGAATATTAGGCCTCTTCTGCGGAAATTGTTTCGAAAGGATGCTCAATTCTACAATAATCAGATGGGTTTGTCAATGATTTTTTAACGCAACAGCCTATGGCAGTTGCGAATAAAGCTGCACCACTCTCTCCCGCAGCTTATCGTACGTCTGCTGCTCCAGGATATTGTAAGCCAGGTGCTTATTCTCAAATATCTCAGTCCGGCCTTCAATCCTCCTGAAAGCCAAAAGATAACGCCCGGCATATTTAAAACGGTGAGTGGCAGTTATCGCCAACAGGAAGTTATCCTGATCGAACTTTCCGCTTATCTCATCCACTACTAATCCTACCAGGAAATCTTTTTTAATACGGATAGGAGTAATTGCGCCTACCTGAAAGGACTGGTCAGGATCCCTCTCTTGCGCGAAAGGCAGGCTGTTCATCTCGCCAAAAAAGGCGTACTCATCGAAATGCGATATTCTTCCGTACTTATGGAATGATGGATCGAGCAAATAAGTCTCGCTCCTAAAAAAAGAGTGTTTTGTGATAGCCAATGCTATATGGGTGGCGCGCGGGTGAAGGAAATATCCGGATTCGGATAAGGATACGAATTTTATATCGTATTCGGCCGGAAAGATTAGCCTTATCTTCTCGTAAACATAGGCCGCGAGTTCTCCGCAGACTCCGTAACGGCCATCGGAGAGCATGACTTTTCCATTTTTATCAAAACGGTGGATATTATGCAGGGTCCATTGTTTTCCGGTAAA
>CAZKQC010000092.1:0-5509 GCA_964554825.1 uncultured Planctomycetales bacterium | reverse complement strand
TAGCTATTGAGCAGGTAAACAAGAGAGTCCCGGTAATCGCCGGCACAGGCTCTAATTCAACCGAAGAGGCGATAACGCTTACCCGCGATGCGGCAGAGGCCGGCGCCGACGGCTCTCTCCAGGTCTCTCCTTATTATAACCGGCCTACGCAAAAAGGGCTTTATGAACATTTTAAGGCTATTGCCGAAGCGGTGGATATTCCCATCATCCTCTATAACATTGCCTCGCGTACGGGGGTTAATATTGAGCCGGAGACTATCGCAAGATTATCCGTAGATTGCAAAAATATCGTCGGAGTAAAAGAGGCCTCCGCAAACCTGGACCAGATGTCGCGCATAAAGGCCCTTTGCCCAAAAGACTTCCATTTGATCTCAGGAGATGACAGCCTGACCCTGCCTATTTTAAGCATAGGGGGAATAGGGGTCATCTCTGTCGTAGCCAATATCGTGCCCAAAGATGTAGCAAACTTGGTTTCTGAATTCCAAAAAGGCAATATCAAGAGGGCCGAGGCGCTACATTATAAATTATTACCTTTGATCAAAGCGGTATTCTTAGAGACTAACCCCATACCGGTTAAAACAGCTATGGGGCTTTTGGGGATGTGCGAGCCGGATCTGAGGCTTCCTATGTGCCCGATCTCTCCGGAAAACTTAGAGAAACTAAAGAAGGCGCTTGGAGATTACGGATTGTTATAGAACGGAGTGTATATGATTAAGCTAGGTATTGCGGGTGTTTGCGGTAAGATGGGCAGGCGCATCTTTGAGCTGGCAAGCCAGAGTAAAGACTTTGAGGTAGCCCTGGCCCTGGAGAGGAAGGGTATCCCGGCGATCGGCAAGGATTTAGGAAAGATTAAAATATCCTCCAGTCCCGACGGGCTCTTCCTCGTGGATGTCTTCGTGGATTTTACTTCTGCCGAGGCAGTTGAGGTTAACCTGGATTATGTGGGTAAATATAAAAAAGCCCTGGTCTTGGGGACAACCGGCCTGACTGATGCGCAGTTAAAAAAGGTAGAAGAAGCCTCCCGGTTTGTCCCGGTGGTATTTTCGCCCAACATGTCCATAGGCGCCAATGTGTTATTTGCGCTTTTGCCTGAAATAGCAGCAAGGCTGGGAGTAGATTACAGCATTGAGATAGTAGAGGCACACCATAAAGCCAAAAAGGATGCGCCTTCGGGCACGGCCAGTAAAATGGGTCAGTTGTTGCAAGAGGCTACCAAAAGAGATATCCCCATCCATTCAATAAGGCTGGGAGATATCGTTGGAGACCATACCGTGATATTCTGCGGTAATTCTGAACGCATCGAGATAAAGCATCAGGCGCATACCAGGGACCTTTTTGCCCTGGGCGCTTTGAAGGCTGCAAGGTGGATAGCGGATAAACCGGCCGGCCTTTATTCGATGCAGGATGTTTTATCAAGATAGGAAGAGCAGTACCTGTAAAACGTAACTTCTCTCACCAGAAAGCCAAGGAAAGGCTTAAAGCGCGGCTATGAACTGGAAAGTTATACGCTGGGTAGATATTTATTTAGGTATACCTCTGGCATATCTGGTCTTTTGTTTAAAGAGTATTCTTGGCGCTAGGCCTGATATTGATGCCAAGGACGGTTACAAGAGTATTCTCCTGGTTAAGTTCTGGGGACTGGGTAACGTAGTCATGCTATTGCCGGCAACCAGGGCCTTGAAAGATAAATATCCAAGGGCAAGGATCGACTTGCTTACGCTAGCCAGCAACAAGGAGATTTCTCAAGCCGCCGGTATATTTGACGGCATATATACTATAAATACCGATAATCCCGCCAGTTTTATCCGCACCACTTTCCGGCACTTGATTGGTTTGAGGAAGAATAAATATGACTTGCTTATAGACTTCGAGCAGTTTGCCAGATTTTCCAGTCTGCTCTGTGCGTTTATAGGAGGAAAGACAAGTATCGGGTTTAATACCTTTGACCAGCACCGCCAATTTCTCTACACCAGAACATTCGCTTATAATGATAATATGCATGTGGTCAGGTCTTTCTGCAAGCTAGCTCAGCTCGCAGGCGCCGATATTGGCAGGGATTTCGGGGCTGCGCCTCTTGTCTGCAGAGAGGATGATCTAGCCAGGATGAATCGCCTGTTGTTTGATTCCGGGGTGAAGAAACATGATTTTCTGGTTTTGCTTCATGCAGGCACTAGCGAAAACTTCAGCCTGCGGCGCTGGCCAGGGAGATACTTTGCGGAATTAGCCGATAAATTAATAGAGAAACACGGCGTAAAAATAATTTTTAGCGGCCTCCCCCAGGAGCATACCCTGGTTCAGGAAACGATCGGCTTAATGAGCAATAAGGAAGTAGTGCTTGATTTAAGCGGCAGAATAAGATTTGGCGAATTCTTAAGCCTGATTAAGCTAAGTGATTTATTGATTTGCGCTGATACGGGCCCGATACACCTTGCCTCAGGCCTTTCAGTGCCGGCTATCGGCCTTTACGGGCCAAATACGCCGTTGCTTTACGGCCCATGGGGTGAGGTTAATAGTATTTTTTATAAAAAGCTTCCTTGCAGCCCCTGCATAACTAATTATAACGCCAAGATAAATAAATGCCGGCACCCCGAGGGAGAGGGTGCGTGCATGCGCAAGATAGGGGTCGATGAGGTTCTGGCGGATATAGAAATAAAATACTTAGGGGATAACAGGAAGTACACTAATCTAAGATGGATAAAAGATGAATGCGTTGCTGGGGTTAGCTAAGAATATAGCAATTAACAACTTTAAAGATTTGAGGTATCCCCATAGATTTACCTATATACTGACTTACAGGTGCCAGTTTAAATGCAGGATATGCAATATCTGGAATAAGCCGAGCGCCGAAGAGATGACCCTGGAGCAGATAAAGAAATTCTTTGAGAAGTCCAATCAATTTTACTGGGTGAACTTAAGCGGGGGGGAGATCTTCTTGCGCAGCGACCTTGCCGAGATAATCGAGGTCCTGTTTAAAAACTGCAAAAGGCTTTTTCTGCTGGATTTTCCCACCAACGGTTTTCAGACTACAGTGATCCTGGATACCGTTAAGAGGATACTGAATACGTATAAGCTCCCCAAGCTATTAGTTACGGTAAGTCTCGATGGCCCAAGGCAGGTTCATGAACAACTGCGTAATGTAGAGGGTTCCTGGCTCAGGGCTGTAGAAACCTTCCGGCAGCTGCGTAAGCTTCGCAGCAGAAGGTTTGAGGTATTCTTTGGCATGACCCTGCAGCCTGAAAATAAGTTTAGTTTTCCGCAGACAATACGCGAGGTGGATAAAGAGATTGGCGCGGTCAAGACCAGGGATTTTCACATAAACCTTATGCAGCGCTCTGAGCATTATTACGGTAATGCGGAAATGGCAGAATCGCAAGACACAGACGGGCTTTGGGAGAGTTTTGAACGCATCGCTAGATTACGCGATGATTTTCCTTTGAGCCCCGTGGGTTTACTGGAGCGCAGTTATCAGAGGCTGTCCAGGAAATATTTAGATAAGCGCGTCACTCCGCTTCCCTGCCAGGCCCTATCAGCGTCTTTCTTTATGGACCCGTCAGGGAATGTTTATCCCTGCAGCATATACGATAAGCCTTTGGGCAATATCGCAGACTTTGATTATGATATCCGTATGCTCTGGGATACGGAATACAGAAGGCGCTCGAGAAAAGAGATACGCCAGGGCAGTTGCCCGCAGTGCTGGACTCCCTGCGAGGCCTATCAGAGCATATTAGCGAACATGCTGCCTTTTGCAAGGAGAATGAAAATTGATCAGGGAAATTTATCTTGATTTTATAAGGGAGAAGATCGCCAGAAAAGATTTGGGCTGGTTAATGAAGCGCTCCTGTCAGTATCTGCTGACCTGCATATCTTCCCGGATCGGCAGGCCTTTATGCGGCCCTATCCTTGGGACATTCGTGACAAATTACAGCTGTAATTACCATTGTAAAATGTGCGACCTGCCCTTAAAAGGGGACCAGATAAAGAAAAGCGGCCTTAAGGAGCTCAGTACCGTAGAGTTGAAGCGGCTGCTAAAAGATTTTACGCAGATAGGCGTATCAGGGATTGGCTTTACCGGAGGAGAGCCTCTTTTAAGAAGCGATATATTCGAGCTTCTGGCATATGCAAAAAGCTTAAGGGTAATCACCCATCTCAATACCAACGGTTTCCTGATGGACGATAAGAACACGGAAGCCATTCTAAAATCCGGAGTGGATTCCATAAGCATCTCTTTGGACGGCGCTACTTCACAAACCCACGACAAGATCAGGGGTTACCCCGGTGCTTTTGATAGGGTAGTTACTGCGATAAACACCCTTAATCTGATGCGCGGCAGGAACAAGCATCATATAAGGCTGAAGGTAGCCGCAGTGATAAATGAAGAAAATATTGATGAGGTAGAGGGGCTGGTTAAGCTATCCGCTGACTTAAAGACAGATTGCCTCGAGTTTATACCGCAACAGCATTTTTCCGGGTCCGGTCCTCCGAAGAATAATCTTCCCAGTGAAGAATTCCTGGGCAAGATTAATAAGGCGGTAGATTATCTTCTGCAGCATAGAAACAACGGGATCAAGATCGAAAACTCCGTGAAGCATTTAAAAATTTTTGAACGTTCGTTCAGAAACCTGAAATCTCCGCTTGCCTGTTATGCGGGATATAACTCTTGTGCACTAGATTGTTACGGCCAGATTTATCCCTGCGTGCCATGGGTTAATTGGGGCAAGGCGGTGGGCAATATAAGAAATATGCCTTTAAAGGAATTTTGGCATTCTAGGTCGTATGCCAGCACGCGTAAAGAGATTGCGCAATGCCGGGATTGTTATCTTAATTGTCAGTCTGAAATTAATATTTTATTTAACCCGGCAGGGTTACTTAATTAAATAAGTGAGTCATTTAAAGATATAGGAGGTAATAATGAATTTTAGCATTTCCGAGCGTTTAAATAAACTGCCGTCATATCTTTTTGTCGAGATTGACAAGGCTAAAAGAAAGGCCAGAGAGGCAGGTCGTGATATTATTGACTTAGGCGTAGGCGACCCTGATTTGCCTACCCCGGATTATATTATCGATAAGCTCTGCCAGGCGGTTCGTGACCCTTCCACTCACCGTTATGCCTTAGACCAGGGCATGCCTGCACTGCGCCAGGCGATCTCGGCGTGGTATAAGAATCGTTTCCAGGTAGAGCTTAACCCCGAAACGGAGGTATTGCCTCTGATTGGTTCCAAGGAAGGCATAGCGCATTTCCCGCTCGCCTTTATAAATAAAGGGGATTATTCGCTTATCCCGGACCCCTGCTACCCTCCTTATAAGGGCGGTACAATTATCGCCGGAGGCAGGCCGTATCTTATGCCGCTTAGGGGAGAGAATGCGTTTTTGCCTGATTTAAAGAAGATACCTGCGAATACGGCCAAAAAAGCGAAGTTAATATATATAAACTATCCCAACAATCCTACTGCCGGCGTTGCCTCGGAGGAGTTCTACCGGCAGGTGCTTGAGTTTGCCGTCACTAATAATC
>CAZKQC010000091.1:2865-5568 GCA_964554825.1 uncultured Planctomycetales bacterium | reverse complement strand
GTAGATGTATATGAGGTAGTCGCTGCTCCGCTTAAACCTAATGTTCAGGAGAAATGAAGATACTAGGGGTTTCCTGCTTCTATCACGATAGCGCCTCAGCCCTGGTGGTTGACGGAGAGATTATCGCTGCGGTACAGGAAGAGCGTTTCAGCCGCAAGAAACACGATTTTAACTTTCCTGTCAATGCCATCAACTACTGCCTTAATGAGGCGAAGATAGAGGCAAAGAAGCTGGATTTTATAGCTTTTTACGATAAGCCTTTCATCAAATTCGAAAGGATACTTGAAACTTCGCTTAGCTATGCCCCCTCAGGCATAAGGCAGTTTATGCAGGCGATGCCTCTATGGCTTAAACAAAAACTCTGGATCCCGGAGTTGATAAGCAGGGAGTTGGGTTATAAAGGAAAGATATTATTTAGCGGCCACCATGAATCACACGCTGCCAGCGCCTTTTATCCCTCTCCGTTTACAGAGGCGGCATTCTTAACCATGGATGGAGTAGGCGAGTGGGAGACTGCGAGTTTCGGGGTGGGAAAGGGTAATAGTTTAGAGTTACAGTACTATTTAAAATTTCCGCATTCCTTGGGCCTGCTTTATTCAGCATTCACTTATTATGCTGGTTTTAAGGTTAATTCAGGAGAATATAAATTAATGGGCCTGGCTCCCTACGGAGAGCCGAAATATAAAGAGCTAATCTTAAAAGAGTTGTTAGACCTTAAGGAGGACGGCTCCTTCAAGCTGAATATGAAGTATTTCGGGTATTGCAATGGCCTGCGCATGACTAACTGGAAGTTCGAGAGGTTATTCGGCGGCCCTCCCAGAAGGCCGGAGAGTAAAATAACCCAGAAGGATATGGATATCGCCGCATCAATCCAGGAGGTAACCGAGGAGATAATGCTTATGATGTCAAGGCACGTACATAAGGTCACAGGCCAGGATAAGCTCTGCCTTGCCGGAGGGGTAGCCTTAAACTGCGTGGGTAACGGCAGGATATTGCGCCAGGGGCCTTTTAAGGAGGTCTGGGTTCAGCCTGCGAGCGGGGATGCAGGAGGGGCATTGGGAGCCGCGCTTTTAGTCTGGTATAAATACCTGGGGAGTAACCGCTTGGCCGATAATATTAATGACAGGCAAAAGGCTTCATTGTTGGGTCCGGAGTATGATGATAAGGCTATTGAAGAATTCCTGAAAAAAGAAGGAGCTCCTTATAAGAAACTGGCGTATTCCGAAATTGCCTTTGCAATTTCGGACTTAATTATCCAGGAGAAGGTCGTAGGCTGGTTCCAGGGCCGCCTGGAATTCGGGCCGCGCGCCTTAGGCTCGCGCAGTATAATCGGAGATGCGCGCAGCCCCCAGATGCAGTCCAAGATGAATCTAAAGATTAAATACCGCGAGTCGTTCCGGCCTTTTGCGCCTACGGTGTTGCTAGATAAGGCCTCTGAGTGGTTTGACATAGAGGTAGAGAGCCCTTATATGCTTTTGGTGGCGCCGGTTTTGGAAGAGAAGAGGATTAAACCCGCGCCAGTTGATACCGGTCTGCGTGGTTTTGATAAATTAAAATCAAAACGTTCTCTGATACCGGCAGTTACGCACGTTGATTACTCTGCCAGGGTTCAGACGGTTAAAAGAGAAGATAACGCCCTGTATTATGATATGATAAATACTTTCTATAAAAAAACAGGTTCTCCTGTTATAATAAATACGTCTTTCAATGTAAGGGGAGAGCCTTTAGTCTGCAGCCCCCAGGATGCCTTCAGGTGTTTTATGCGCACCCAGATGGATTATTTGATCATGGGCGCGTTCCTTTTGGATAAGAAAGAACAGAAGCCTGTTGCCGAAGACAAGAACTGGCAACAAATATTTGAACTGGATTAGAGGTATGGAAAAGTTAAATTTCGATAAGAAGTCGCTGAGAAAATTCGGCATCACCATGGGGATTGCTTTTCTGGTGGTTACGCTTTTGATTCTTATTAAGCGCAGGTATAGTATCATGCCGACAATAATTATTTCGGCAGTATTTTTTGTTGTGGCTGTTCTTGCGCCCCTTGTCTTAAAGCCGGCCTATATTGCCTGGATGCGTTTTGCTTTTGTGTTAGGTTGGATTAATACCAGGTTGATTTTGGGGGTTATGTTCTATTTGATTTTTACCCCCATAGGCATTTGTTTGAGGTTATTCGGGAAGGACCTGTTAGATAGGAAGCCGGAGAATGGTAAATATTCGTATTGGAGAAAAAAAGAGGCAGCTGTGTTTAACCCTCGTGATTACGAAAGGCAATTCTAAAACGGAGGTGTTCAGTGGGTAAGCTTTCAATATTAAGGGAATTCTGGGATTTCTTGAAGGTGCGTAAAAAATGGTGGCTGGCGCCTATTATCATCATGCTCCTGTTGCTAGGGCTTTTGATATTCTTTACCCAGTCAACGGCAGTCGCTCCTTTTATCTACACCTTATTTTAATAATATAGGCTAGGAGTCAGATGAGAAAAATTTTAATATTTCTTGTTGTATTGGCGGTATTTCTGGTATTCAGGGTCCAGTATAATAATGACCCAAAGAAAATCATCTCCCGCTTGAATAAGCAGGGAGGCTTCGGGCAGGGGGAGTTGGTTTACAGGATAAACCTGCTTGGATTTATCCCTGTAGGGGATGCTGTTTTTTATGCACCTAAAGAAGAGATGCTTGCAGGCCGCAAGGTCTATCATTTAACGGC
>CAZKQC010000091.1:0-2765 GCA_964554825.1 uncultured Planctomycetales bacterium | reverse complement strand
AGGATTCTTTTAGAAAAAGAGACTCCGCTTATGATCGCGCGGCATTTAAGCGCCTACAAATTCGCCAGGGATTATGTATCAGGCTCCAGCGTCTTGGATATAGGCTGCGGAGAGGGTTACGGTAGCTCCTACCTGGCGCTTTATGCCGGAAAGGTAAAAGGCCTGGATTACAGTAAGCAGGCGATAGGTTACGCCGCTAGGAAATACCAGAAAAACAACCTGCAGTTTTCTGTGATGGATGTAAAAAACCTCTCCAGCCTCTCGCAGAAGTTCTCCGCCATATGCTCATTTCAGTTTATAGAGCATCTTTTCGATGCTAATGAATTCCTTGGTAATGTGAGCAGCCTACTGGAGCCTGACGGCGTATTTATCTGCTCTACGCCCAATAAAATAGATGCCTCAGGAGGCCGGGATATACCCTGCAACAAATTCCATCTCAAGGAGTATTTCTATGCCGAATTCAAAGAGTTATTGGAGAAATATTTCAGGCAAGTGCAGGTCTTTGGACTGAAGAGGAGCCCAAGGCTTAATTTCTACCGCAGGCTCAAGAAGATGGGCATTTTTGACTTCCTGCCGGATCCCCTGAATCCTGTTAAGGGTTTTTATAATAAGCTGGATTGCGCTAATTTTATTATAGTTAAGGATCACCTGGATACGGCCCTGGATTTTATCGCCGTTTGCAGGAAATAATTAAGATATGGCTATCGCATTATTCATTCTTATGAATTTGATTGTGGGAAGCTGTGCGTTCATGGTTAGTTACAGGGTTTTTAATTTCCCCGGCCTTATTGACGGCGTATTGGCGTTCTCTGTGTTGTATTTTTCCCAGGTCGTAGCAAGCGAGCTGACTCTGGGTTTAACAGGCAGGCTTTATTTGACAAACCTGATTTTGTTCAATCTGGTTATCATGATTGCCGCCTGGTTTTTTACCCGTAACAAGCCCCATTCATTTAATCTCAAAGGCGCCGGGGGCCTCTTGTCAGGGGTTGTCAATAATAAGAGCGCGCTTCTGGTTTTTGCCGTGATCGCGGGTTTTGGCCTGGTAAAGTTTTTTATCAACCTGGTTAATCCTCCTTTTGGCTGGGATGACCTGAATTACCACTTTACCTTTCCCGTAGAGTGGTTAAAACACGGCAATTTGAATAATCCGATTACGGTATTCGATGACCCCAGCCCTTCATATTATCCCATAAACGGCAGCCTTTTGTTCTTTTGGCTGATGGTTGCGCTAAAGAATGTATTTTTGGCTGATTTAGGCCAGTTCCCGTTTTTTATCCTGGCATTCCTGGCTGCTTATAGCATTGCCGGTAAGGTTGGCTTGGGCAAGTACGGATCTTTTTCAGCTGCCGGGCTTTTTGTGTTGATCCCTAATTTTTTCAAACAACTCAAGATCGCTTATCTTGACGTGATGGTAGCGGCGTTATTTCTTATCGCGCTCAATTACCTTTTTCTTCTGCGTAAAGAGTTCTCTTTAAGAAATGTCTTAATTTTCTGTCTGGGGCTGGGCCTGTTGTTAGGCGCCAAGACCGTGGCCCTGCCTTACAGCCTGTTATTATTTATCCCTTTTGTCTATTACGCCGTTAAAAATAGAAAGAAGGCTTATTTATTTCTGGTTGCCGTCTTAGCCATTGCCTCTCTGGGAGGATTTAGCTATATAAGGAATTTTTTAGAAACAGGCAATCCCTTATACCCGCTTAACCTGAATTTGCTGGGCGTTAATATATTCAAAGGAGTGATAGAAAGGGGAGTTTATAGCATCCACTTTAAGCAGGAGGATTATGCCTTGGGCAAGCTGCTTTTTCATGAAGGGCTGGGCTTGCAAACCCTGATTTTTATATTGCCGGCGGTATTCCTAGCCGGCTCAGTTGCCTTGCTAAAAGAGAGGAAGGCGTTAAATCTAATTCTGGCCTATTTTTTAATTTTGCCTTTTTTAATTTACCTTGTTTATAGATTCGCTATCCCGCTTCCTAACACAAGGTATCTCTATCCTCTTTTAGGGGTTGGCATGGTTGTAGGATTTTATACCGCTAAACTTTTCAATATCCCCCGGTATATTTTGAATGTCCTGGTAGTTATCTGCGTCCTGGCTTCCATATCAGAATTAGCCAGGCGCCAGGAACTGGTGGTTTCTTTAATTCTGGCAGCGGCTTTGTTTTTCCTGCTTCCTTATCTCATAAAATACATACCCAGGATTATCATTCCTTCGGTAATCGTTGTTCTTTTAGGCCTGGTAATTTTAAATAACGACTATATAAAAAACGAATACCCCAGGTATATAAAGATGGAGAGGTATTCCGGCTTCTGGCCGGATGCCACCCGCGCCTGGGATTGGCTCAATAATAATACCATCAGGGACAATATCGCCTATGCAGGCAGGCCGGTGCCTTTTCCGCTCTACGGAAGCAATTTCAAAAACAACGTATATTATGTTTCGGTGAATAGGCAGGAGCCGGCTAAGCTGCATTATTTTCCCAATAGCCGCTATTGCTGGGGCTATGATTTCTCAAGCCTCCATAAAAACCTTCAGGATCCCGGCAATTACCGCTGGGAGGCGGATTATAATACCTGGCTGGGTAATCTGCTGGAGCGTAATACGGATTACCTTTTTGTCTATTCCCTGCATCAGACAAAAGAGACAGAATTCCCTCTTGAGGATAACTGGGCAAGAAGCAACCCGGCAAAGTTTAGTCAGGTCTTTTTCAATAACACTATACGCATATATAAGGTCCTAAGATGAGGTTATCTGTTATTGTTCCTGCTTATAA
>CAZKQC010000090.1:0-5677 GCA_964554825.1 uncultured Planctomycetales bacterium | reverse complement strand
TACCTATACTGCCAAGGGTGCGCAGGGCGCGCGCTGGTCAGGGATATACTGGCAGAATCCCGCTAACAATTGGGCAAATGTTGATGCCGGTTTTGACCTTTCTAAAGCTACCAAACTGACCTTTTGGGCCAGGGGCGCTAACGGCGGAGAACGCATCGAAGAGTTCAAGATGGGCGGTATAATGGGTGAATTTTCTGACTCTGATAGTTCAGGCATAGGTCCGGTCATCCTTACCAAGGAATGGACACAATATACCATTGACCTTGCCGGTAAAGACCTCTCTTATATTATCGGAGGTTTCTGCTGGGAGACCAATGCAGACGTAAATCCCGAGGGCGCAATCTTCTACCTCGATGAAATTAAATACGAATAATAAAAATCATTTAATGGGCACCCGCTCTCCAGGCCGCATATTCAGCTTGCTGGCCTGGTTTGCCGGTGCCCTGT
Source organism: uncultured Planctomycetales bacterium (assembly GCA_964554825.1). Taxonomy (GTDB): domain Bacteria; phylum Omnitrophota; class Gorgyraeia; order Gygaellales; family Profunditerraquicolaceae; genus VGKF01. The sequence continues at coordinate 5,230 of CAZKQC010000090.1, read as the reverse complement.
TTTTTTCCCTGCTTTTATTATACTCTGCCAGCCTGATTACGAAAAATAAATCAAGGGTCTACATACAGAAACTTAAAAACGGGCATTATCGGCTGATGGTAGAGCGCCGGCCTTACATCGTGAAAGGGGTCTGTTATAACCCTATCCCGATAGGCCAAAACCACGAATATGACTGGTGGTCTGATCCTCATAAGCCCTGGCTGGTAGACGGCGCGCTGATGCAGAAGATGGGGGTTAATACAATCAGGCTTTATCAGTCGCATGAAAACGCAGAAGAGGTCAGGGTTGTTATCCGCGATCTCTACCAGCGCTACGGTATCCGTACAATCCTGGGGCATTGGTTAGGTTACTGGGAATACCCCTGTCCTTTGTATGCGGATAAATCTTTCCAGGAGAGGATAAAGAAAGAATTCCTGGATATGGTTACACTTTATAAAGATGAGCCGGGGGTGCTCCTGTGGGTGTTAGGCAACGAAAACAATTACTCCTGTATCGGCCAGATTAACCCCTGGTCCTCTGCGGAGATAGAAAAAGAGCCTAATCCCGCAAAGCAGAGAGTTATGCGTAGCACGATATACTATTCTTTTGTTAATGATATCTCTCGAGAGGTGCATAAAATAGACAAAGATCACCCCGTGGCCCTGGGTAACGGAGAGCTTATAGGCCTGGATATCGCAAGCAAGGCCTGTCCCGATGTTGATCTGATTGCCTGCATAATCTATCGCGGAAAAACCTTCGGCAACCTTTTTAAATCCCTTAAGGCTACATTTGATAAGCCTGTATTAATCAGCGAATTTGGCGCAGACAGTTTCGATGCCTATCTGCATAAAGAAGATCAGAATATGCAGGCTTTTTTTCTGGAGTCGCAGTGGCGCCAGATTTACGAGAATCTAGCCAATAACAAGAAAGGCGCAGGCAATTGCCTGGGCGGCGCTATGTTCGAATGGACTGACGAGTGGTGGAAATACAATGAGTCGGACCCGGCAAGCTGGAAGGTGCATGATAAAGAATCGAACTGGTCTAACGGCAGTTACTATTTTGATATTAAGGCCAAGGACAATAAGAACATGAATGAGGAGTGGTTTGGCATCGTAGCCCTCTCTGAAGAATTAGAGAATGGGCTGAATAAACGCATTCCGCGCAAGGCATTTTATGTGGTCAGGGAATTCTGGAAGAACCCTCTGGCTAAAGCGCAAAGCGCAAGCCAGGCTGGGCGTGCGGCCGGCATAAAGAATAAGAGCGTAAAATGAAGAAAACAATACTAAAGGTTCTTCTAACCGCGGTTTTATTATTATCTTCTGCTGCTTCCGGTTTCTCTGCCCAGCAGGAGAATGAATTAGTATCCTTGACCAAGCAGATCATAGAATCAAGGATTGACGCGGATATTTATTCCGGGTTTGCCAAACTGCAGGAGATTTATTTTAAAGACCACCGTTATACGGATTTCGTAGAATTCCTGGGTTCATTGCGCAAACAAAAAAAAGAGCTATCCCCCTTTACGGACTATTATATTGCCTACAGCCGCTACCAGCAGCTTAAGTATCTGGAGCAGGAGCAGAACTGGGATGAATATTTTAGCCAGGGGAACGCCTATAGAGACGAAATAAGTTCTAGCCTGGAGGCTGCAATCGCTTCAAGTAATCAGGCAGGGAAGCTGCGTCTTTATGCGGGGCTATTGCTGTGGAAGTTTCACCAGGATCAGCAGGATGTGTTTGCCCAGGAGGCGCTCTCCAGCCTTATGGAGGCTATAGCGGAATATCAGAAAGACGCCCTGGACTCCAAGCCCTTGAAGGATATTGCGGATGAGTTTCTGGCGTATGGAGAAAAAGGCAAGGCCAAAGAGTTATACAAGGCCTACGTGAATAAATTAGTCTCTTCTGGGGGAGTAAAAGATGAAGAACTAAAAGATATTGCCCTGGGTTTTTATGGAGAGAAGAACCTGGAGTTGGCGCAGCTGGTCTATGATATTTACATCGATAAGGCGGTCAGCGCTTATCCTAAGGATAAGTCGCTGCCTATATTAATAGCGATTGCCAGGGATTTCTCTTATAAAGATGAGGGCCCGCTAGATCCTTCATACGCGGAGAAGATCTTCCAGAAGGTAGAAGAGATGGGCGGGATGGAGGCATTTAATGAGGAACTAATCCATTTGCGCGCCTTTAACTTAGAAAAAAGCAAGGAGTACGAAAAAGCCAAGAAACTATACCAGTATCTGGCCGAGCATTATATCAACGGCATATATTCCGATGAAGCGGAGTTTAAAACAGGAATTATCTATACCTATATATTACGGGATATAGCAACCGGCAGGATTTACTTCACGAAACTATCCCGGAAAGTAATCCCCAGCCCCCAGTCTATCTCAAGCCTTTACCAGCTGGGCCTGCTTGCGCAATGGGAGAATCTCACCGTAAAGGCCAAGGAGTATTATGATGCGCTGCTTGCCGCTGCCGGAGATAATTTTGCGGAGACTGTAACCCTGGCCAAAGAAAGATTGAAAGAGTTAACAGAGGCCAGGCAGATAGAGTATAATTTACGCACTTTCCTGGATGTTTCTTTGAAGCCGGAGAATGCCTTCTTTGATGCTACCAGGCTTAACTTAGTGGCATATCCCTGTAAAACCAAGATAGAACATGCGGTTGATATTAAAACTGTAGCCCCAAGCTTGGAGACCGGATGTATGGATGCAGAGGTGCAGTATTTTTGGTCAGGGGATCTGGGAAAGGCGCAGCCTTCCCCGGGGCAATCAGGGTTTAATACCACCTATATCCACAGCGGTACCAAAGAGATATACCTGGTAGTCATTTCTCCTTCGGGTATAATCGATAGGGATATTTATATGGCGGACGTAGATTAAGCCTACCGCGTCCTATTCCTAAAAAATCCGTTAACTACTTGTCCAAAGAGAAAATAGATCCTGTGTCGCCATAAACAGTTACAATAAATGGCTCCTTTAGGATCAAGTAAAATCGCCTTCGGTGATTTTACTTGACTTAGGCTAGCTTTGGTAGTATAAATAAAAAAAATAGTTACTTAACAAATTAAAAATCTGTTAAAGAAGGCCTCCGGGTAATTATATGCGTAACATAGACCTGCAGAAAGAGAAGCTTAGCGAAAAAGAGAGGCGCAGCATCGAGATCCTGGAGATCTTGCGGCGCCGCGGCCCTATCAGCCGGCCGGATATCTCTAAGGAGATGGGTATTAATGTGGTGACTATCTCCAACTATCTGGATGATTTCATAAAAAGCAATTTGGTTAACGAAAAAGAATTGGATATCTCTGAAGGCGGCAGGAGGCCGGCATTGCTTGACCTGAATCCGCAGGGAGGCTATATCATAGGCGTGGGACTGAACCTCGTGAGCATGGTCGGACTCCTGGTGGATATCAAAGGCAACATCATTGCCAAGACTCAGATTGCCCGCCCCAGGGCCTCGGTAAAGGAGCTCGCCGAGTGCCTCCTGGATATTATACGCCAGATAATAAAACGTTCTAAGGAATATACCAACGATATCCGCGGGGTGGGCATAGGCATGGCCGGCCTGATCAATAAAAAAAACTGGTCAGTGCATTGGCCTCAGAAGACAGACCATAATTATACCTATGCCTCGGTAGACCTGCCCCTCGGAGAATTGGTGGAGAAGGAGTTCAATTTACCGGCCCTGATTGAAAATGATGCCACCTGCGCCTGCTTCGGAGAGCACTGGCTGGATCTGAACCGCGAGCTTCGTAACGTGATCTATATGTTTTCTGGCGTAGGCTGTGGTATAATGATTAACGGTGAAGTCTATACCGGCACCCATGGTTATGCCGGAGAGGTCTCTATACATAATTACAAAGAGGAGGACCTTTTTAACTGCGCGTTGGGGGGCGGTTGTTTCCTGAAACGCTGGGAGATAGACCTGGGGATAGTTGCGGATGTGGAGTCGATGCTCGGGCGTGACAGTTCAGGGGCTGAGAAATTTTTTAAGTTGACCTCTACCGACAAGAATAGCATTGACTTAAAAAGCATATTTCTGGCTGCCAGGGAAAAAGAACAGATTTCAAGCCTGGCGCTGAATAAGGCAGCAAAGAAGCTGGGGATTAAGATCGCGTATCTGGTCAATCTGCTTAATCCGGAAGTAGTGGTGATAGGAGGCGGGCTGGAGGAAGCAGGAGAAGACTTTCTAAACGTTGTTAATCTTACCGTCAGGGAATGGGCCTTCAGAGAGGCAACCGAAGATTTAAAGATCATGTATTCTCAGTTAAGGGAGAACGCAGTAGCCTTAGGTGCTGCAAGCCTGGTTACGCGTAAGATATTCGCCGGCTTATTATAGAGGAGTTCGGTGGACGATAAAACCAAGCTTATTATAATCATCGCCCTGGCAGCTGTTTTGTTACTCAGCCTTTTTTTAAATCTTAAGATTTACGGTGCCAAGAAGGCAGTAGAGCAAGAATTGGGTTACGCCAGGGCCGAGAATGAATCCCTATCTAAGAAACTTCAAGAGAGCCGCCAGGAAAATAAACAACTTCAGGAAAAGATCGATACGCTAACCAGCGATCTGCATAAAATCTCCCAGGAAAAAGAGGAACTGGATAAACGCAGGCAGGAGATTCAGAAACTGTACGACTCTCTTCTTGAAGAGAAGGAAAAGCTGGAGCAGAAGCTCAAAGGCCAGGCTGGGTTTGTCATGACCCAGCCGTCTTCGGCAGAAAACAGCTATTGGGCCGAGATAGTCAAGGAAAAGGCAAGGCTGGAGCTGCAGTTAAAGGCCTTAAAGACCAGCAATGAACAGCTCAAGAGCGAGAAGGGGGCCCTAGAGGTTACCTTGAGCAACCTGATGCGCGAAAAACAGGACCTGCAGGAGCAGTTCCAGTATCATCAGAAGATGCTCGATACCATGGCTTCGGAATTTATCTGGGAGAAGAACGCCAGGTTCCAGATGCAGGATAAACTGACGCCCATAAAGAATGAGAACGCGTTTCTGAGAAAGCAGCTGAGCATAGTGAGCAACAATAAAGCAAAATTAGACAAGAAGTTAGAGCAGCTCACTACGGAGAAAAACCTCCTGGAGCGCAGACTGACCGAAATAGAGATATTCTTAAAGGACAAGCTTTCAGGGATGGGGGACGTGAGGCAGCAGGCGGCGCAATTACTTAGTCAACCCGCGCAAGAGTCCCTGCAGAATAAGAAAGAATCGGTGGAATTGCCTGCGATAGTAGTGCGTTCTCAGCCGGAGTCTGCGTATAATTC
>CAZKQC010000089.1:0-5723 GCA_964554825.1 uncultured Planctomycetales bacterium | reverse complement strand
ATCTTAAACTTGAAGATTTTTCCGATTACATCCTTATCCAGCATATTCTTAAACGCAGAGAGGGAAGCAGGCAGAAATCCCTCTATCCCCATTACGTCAACCAGGAATCCGCCCTTGATTTTTCTTACCGGCCTTCCGGAGATCAGGTCGCCTTCCTGGGCATTCTTGACTATCCTGTCCCAGCCCTGCACGCGCACCGCTTTCTCGCGGGAAAGTATGATATTACCGGAGTCATCCTCGACAGAATCCACAAAGAAATCCAGCTCTTTGCCTACCTCCAGGTCTTCCTTGGTAAATTCGGCAACCGGGACAATCCCCTCCGACTTAAAACCGACGTCTACCAACACCCCCTTGGTTTTAACGGAAACGATCTTACCTTTAGTAACTTCGCCTTCTTTAATAAGTTTGATGCTTTGGTTGTAAAGCTCTTCCATGTTCATTTTTTCTTCTGACATTTTTTGTTTCCTCCGTATTTTTAGTTTTTGGTTAGAATATTCTTGTTTAATACTTCCTAGGTGCAAAACAATGGAACAACACCTCCTTTACAAAAAACTTTTTGCTCATGAAAACAAAAGAATGATGCCGTAATAATATAAACCAGGGAATAAAGAAAGACAAAGAAAGGTTTTAGGACTTGCGGGTTTTTAATGGAACCGGTGCTTATCATGCAAGATGCCTGATATCGTCCATAATACGCATCGCGATATCTTCATACGGCATCCTCCCTTCTATAGAAATCTGCTTGCCGAAAGAGACAGAAACTTCCGCTTTTCGGATGAACCTGGCGCGTTTAGGCAGGGCCTTCTCTGTCCCGCTGATAAAAGCAGGAATAACCGGCACTGCAAGTTTTGCCGCTAAGAATCCTATCCCCGCTTGCGGCTTATCAGGCGCGGTTTTACTATCCTGGCGCGTGCCCTCAGGAAACAAGGCCAGCGCCCCTCCGTGTTTAACCCTGCGCATGGCTTCAAGAAGCGCGGTTTTATCCGCAGAATCCCTTTTTACCGGAAAGGCATCCACTGCCGCTATTAGCTTTCCGAATAAAGGAACCTTAAACAGGCTATCCCTGGCCATAAAATTCAAATTGCGCGGAGAGGCTGCCCCCAGCGCCAAAGGATCCAGGAAACTCATGTGATTACTTGCCAGGATAAAACCTCCGTGTTTAGGTATATTTTCAACTCCCCTTACCTTCATTCTGAAGAATATCTTAAATACAGGAACTACCAAGAGAAGCCTAACGATGCTATAAAGCATTTTTTAGGATCAGCTGCCTGCCGAATAACAATATTCTCTTACTCTTCTCCAGGCTTTTTGATTCCGCATAGACGCGCATAATCGGCTCTGTGCCTGAGCCACGGAACATGAGCCACGACCCGTCGCTACAGATAAGCTTTATCCCGTCGTAATCTTTTACCCAAACCACCTTCTTACCCAGTATGCTTTTTATCTTTTTAAAATTATTGAGGTTTATCTTTAAGTTTGGTATCTTAAGGTCTTGCCTGAGATAATAATACCTGCCGAAGCGCTTCTCCATGTCGAAGAGTATTTTTATCATCGGCCTGCCGCGGTAAGCCATCATCTCCAACAGTAGTATCCCGGCCAGCGTCCCGTCCCTCTCCGGTATATAGCCCTTAAAACCCATCCCGCCTGCCTCTTCTCCTCCGACCAGGATATTTTGGGTATCCATAAGGTTTGAGATATATTTAAACCCTACGGGGGTTTCGTACAATTTTAAGCCGAGGCCTGCGGCGATATTGTCCATCATATTCGTGCCTACGATGGTCTTGACTACTCCGCCCTTCATCCCTCTGTCCTGAAAAAGATGCAGGGCGAGTAAGCCTAAGATTTTCTGCGGGGGGATGAATTCGCCCTTGCCGGCAAAAGCAGCGATTCGGTCCGCGTCTCCATCCAGAACCAAACCCAAATCAAAAGTTTCCCTTTTCATCCTCTCTATCGTAGGAGCAAGATTCTCCAAAACCGGCTCAGGCCGCAGGCCATCAAAAGAAGGATTGACATCAGCGCGTAAAAACTCTAATTTTATCCCGGTGCCGGCTAAAACCTTTGCCATAAATCCGTTACCGCTGCCATGCATAGCATCAACTAAGACTTTAAACTTCGCGTTTTTAAGCTTTTTTAGGTCAATATAGCCGCGCAGGAATTTGACATAATCCTTAGTTAAATCTGTTTTCCTGATTCTATCTTTCTTGCCTTTAGAGGAGAGAGGTTTACATATAAGCTTCTCTACTTTGTCAGTAACCCCTACCCCTGCCGCGCCTCCGGAGGCAGTCTTGATTTTTATGCCGTTATACTCAGCCGGATTGTGGCTTGCGGTAATCATCACCCCTGAGGTAAGTTTTCTTTTGACTACGGCAAAACTTAGGGCCGGAGTAGGTAGTGCCCTATCCGAAAGAGTAACCTCTATCCCGTTATCCGCTAAGACCTCGCTCACAGCCAGGGCGTATTCACCGGAAAGAAAGCGGGTATCAAAGCCTACCGCCATCTTAACTTTTTTACCCCGAGAGCTCTGATTATAATAATCAGCGATAGCTCGGGCTACGCGCCTGACATTGGCAAAGGTAAAGTTATCACTGATAACGCCGCGCCATCCGTCGGTGCCGAACTTAATCTCTGTATTAACTTGCATTTCTGATCCTTTCAATTGCTTGTTTCTTATTTTTTGCTGAGAATATATAGGAACCGGCAGCTAAGATATTAGCCCCGGATTTAATCAGCTCCCCTGCTACTTTATCGTTTATCCCTCCGTCTACTGCAATATCTCCCTTAAATTTAGAACGCAGCTCTTTAATCTTAGGCAAGACCTGCGGGATAAATTCCTGGCCTCCAAACCCGGGGTTAACCGACATTACTAATATAAAGTCCGCTAACCCCAGTATGCCTTTGATCTTGGAGAGGGGAGTCGGCGGATTCAAGGAGACGCCCAGTTTTACTCCCTGCTTTTTTAATTTATTCTTAATACTTTTTATTGTTGCTTTAGATACGGCCTCGATATGCACGGTAATCATATCGCTGCCGGCTTTAACAAAACTATCCACTAACTTCTGGGGGGCCTCAATCATCAGATGCACATCCAGAGGCAGACGGGTTACTTTGCGGATAGACTTAACCACGGCCGGGCCAATCGTGATATTGGGCACAAAGTGCCCGTCCATCACGTCGATATGCAGCATATCCGCGCCCGAGCGCTCGACCTCTCTTATCTCTTTATCCAGGCAGCTGAAATCCGCAGAAAGTATTGAAGGAGCTATTTTAATCTTCACCGATAGAGCCTCTTTCTATTGATGTAACCCAGCACCGCATCCGGAACCAGATAGCGGAAAGATTTATTTTCTCTTATGCAGGCGCGCACCTCAAATGCCGAGATATCCACCGCGCGTATTGCCACCGTGGAGATATAGGAAGGTATCTCCTCCAGCGGATAGCCCGGCCTGGTAGCTACCACAAACTTGACCATGCTGATGATTTCAGAGAGGTCCTTCCAGTCATTTAAATATTTAAGCAGGTCTGAGCCGGTGATAAAATAAAGCTCATCCCTGGGGTATATCCTCTTAAACTCTCTGGCCGTATCTATTGTATAGGACCTGCCGTCCCTTTTTATTTCAATATCAGAAACAGAGAAGTATTTATTTTCCTTGGTGGCAAGCCTGACCATATTATAGCGGTCCTGGGCCGGCACAATATCGAGGTTATCTTTATGGGGCGGCAGATACGCGGGGACAAAGATAACCTTATCCAGGGCTAATTTTTCCCTGGCCTCTTCAGCTAAAATGAGATGGCCTATATGTATGGGGTTAAAAGTCCCTCCTAATATGCCTATCCTCATTTTCTCACCTGTCCGCTGCCTGAGACTTCGTACTTATATGTGGTCAGCTCTTCCAGGCCCATGGGACCGCGGGCATGCAATTTATCGGTTGAGATCCCTATCTCAGCGCCCAGGCCGAATTGATATCCGTCGGTAAAACGCGTAGAGGCATTTACATACACGCAGGCAGAGTCAACATACTTCAAGAACTCCGCGGCATTCTTTTTATTATCAGTTACAATTGCGTCAGAATGATGCGAGCCGTATTCGTTGATATGGCCCACGGCCTCCTTAAGGCTCTTCACCACTTTAACAGAAACGATCAAATCAAGATATTCCGTGCGGTAATCCTTATCAGTAGCTAGCCTTAGGCCCTTGACAATCCTGCGGGTAAGGCTGCAGCCGCGCATCTGAACTCCTTCCTGCTTAAAGGCCCTGGCCATCCGGGGAAGAAACCTCGCTGCCACATCTCTATGCACCAGCATGCTCTCCATGGCATTGCATACACCCGGACGTTGGACCTTGGCATTAAAACAGATCCTCTGGGCCATCTTCAAATCCGCCCATTTATCCACGTAAACATGGCATATCCCCTTGTAATGTTTTATTACCGGAATACGCGAGGAGCTTACTACTCTGCGGATGAGGCCTTCGCCTCCGCGGGGCATAACCAGGTCTATGTAATTATCCATTTTTAGTAAAAGGTCAATTGCGTGCCTATCCGGGGTTGTGACCATATTTACCAAGCCGCTAGATACCTTGTGTTTTTTTAACACGCTCTTTAGCGTTTTATAGATAGCCAGATTAGAATGCAGCGCCTCGCTCCCCCCTCTTAATATTACGCTGTTTCCCGACTTAAAACACAGGGCTACGCAATCAGCAGTGACGTTCGGCCGCGACTCATAGATAATCGTGATTACGCCGATAGGCACGCGTACCTTATTTATCATTAGCCCGTTAGGCCTGCGCCAGGATTTTATCAGGCCGCCTACCGGATCCGGTAACTTAGCTACCTGCGCCAATGAATCCGACATCTCCTTTATTCTTTTTTCATTAAGAGCGAGGCGGTCAACAAATGCCCTGGTTCCCCCAGAGGCAAGAGCAATTTTAATATCTTTCCCATTGGCAGCGAGGATAAAGTTTTTCTTACGTAGCAGCTGGGCTGCCATATCCAAAAGTACTTTATTCTTAATCCTGGCAGATAAAGCTACATTAGCCCTGCATGAGCCTTGAGCAGTTTTAGCTATTCTAATAAGTTCATCTTTAAGATTCATAGCCTATTGCAGGATAACTATATTATCCCGGTGTATAACCTCTTTGTCATAACGAGTGCCTTTTATTTTATCTAATTGCCTACTGGAGATACCCACCTTGCCTCTGGCAATCTCGATATCATCGGCACTACTTGATGTTACGCTAACTACATCACCTGCCTCAAAGCTACCCTCTACCGAAAGAACGCCTACGGATAAAAGGCTTTTTTTATTAATGAGCGCTAATTGTGCGCCCTTGTCGATGATAATGTTGCCTTTTGGCTTAGTCCCGAAGGCAAGCCAGCGTTTTTTCGCGTCCAGGCCTTTTCTGGAGACAAATAAGGTGCCGTGCCTCTGTGGCTCGCTAATAACGCTCTTGATTATCCCCTCTCCAAGCTTAAGCCCATTAGCGATAACGCAAGGAATACCTGAGTCAACAGCTATCTTTGCGGCGTCAAGTTTAGTAACCATTCCTCCTACACAGGCCTGTTTTCCGGTCGGAGACGCTAAACTCCTTATCTGCGGAGTTATTGCCTCTACTACCCGGACTACTTTCTTATCTCTGTCAAGCAGGCCGTCTACGTCCGAAAGGATAATCAGCAGGTCGGCGTCTATAAATGCCGCTACCCGGCCGGAAAGCGTATCGTTATCTC
>CAZKQC010000088.1:3484-5730 GCA_964554825.1 uncultured Planctomycetales bacterium | reverse complement strand
ATCCTTACTTCTGTAGTTTCAGGAACCTGTTTTATGCAGACAATGATATTCATTATTTCGCCATCTCCTTGATCAACTGCAGGGCGATGATATTTCTCTGTATCTGGTTTGTCCCTTCGTAAATCTGGGTGATCTTGGCATCGCGCACATATTTTTCTATGGGGTAATCTTTCATGTAACCGTAGCCGCCGAATATCTGCAGGGCATCCACAGTCACTTTCATCGCCACATCCGAGGCATACATCTTCGCCATAGCAGATTCCTTTGAGACACTCTTGCCCGCATCCACCATCCTGGCAGTAGAATAGACTAAAGCGCGCGCTGCCTCGATCTCTGTCGCCATATCCGCCAGCATCCACTGTATTCCCTGGAAGCTGGAGATTGATTTTCCAAACTGGTGCCTCTCCTTGGCATACTTCACCGCCAGATCAAGCGCGCCCTGGGCAATACCCAATGCCTGCGCAGCAACGCCGGGCCTGGACATATCAAAAGTCTTCATAGTCACGATAAAACCCATCCCCTCTTTAGAAAGAAGGTTTTCTTTGGGGATCTTGCAGTCGGTGAATACCAGCTCGCTGGTTGAAGAAGCGCGGATACCCATCTTGTCCTCTTTCTTGCCGAAGGTAAAACCGGGGGTCCCCTTCTCTACTATAAAAGCAGAGGCGCCCCTTGCGCCCCTGTTTTTATCCGTCATGGCAATAATCACATAAACCTCGGCATCCGAGCCATTGGTGATAAAATGCTTGAGGCCGTTCAAAATATAGTGGTCCCCTGATTTATGCGCCACAGTCTTTATCCCGGAGGCATCTGAACCAGCCTCGGGCTCGGTGATACCAAAGGCAGCGATCCTCTTTCCTTTAGCTAAATCCGGCAGGTATTTCTTCTTCTGCTCATCGTTTCCAAAGAGTACGATCGGAAAGGTCCCCAGGGCTGAGGCGGCATAGCAGACAGCTATCCCTCCGCAGGCGCGCGAGAGCTCCTCAGTAGCAATACAAAGGTTCAGGACGCCTACCCCCATGCCGCCGTATTCTTCCGGGATAAAAAGACCGAAAAGGTCTGATTCGGCAATTACCTTAATGACCTCCCAGGGGAATTCCTCAGTCTGATCATGCTTGGCTGCTACCGGACGGATCTTCTCTTCGGCGATCTTACGGGCTAGCTCCTGAATCATCTTCTGTTCATCGGTCAATAAATAATCCATATCTTCCTCCTGGTATTTTTAATAATTGCTGGATTATAGCATATTAATTTTATTTTACAAGGTTTTTAAGAGTGCGGTTTCCTGGCAGTTGGGGAATTTGGAACAATTGATGCATTCTGCCCAGATCTTATGCGGGAGGCTTGAGTTCTTTACTCTCTTAAAACCGAATTGCTTAAAATAGGCGGGCTTATAGGTTAACACGAACACCTTGCGCGAACCCATCTGCTTTGCCTCGATAAGGCAGGTAGATATCAGTTCTTTGCCCAGGCCCTTACCCTGCCTGTTCCTGGCCACTGCCAGGGACTTTATCTCTGCCAGGTCATCCCAGCAAATATGCAGGGCAGCGCAGCCTACTATTCTTCTGTCCTGCTCAACCACCCAGAAATCGCGCAGGTTCTCATAAAGCTCATTGAGCGAGCGCGCGATCATCACGCCCTGTTTGGCAAAGGAATTAATCAAGGCCTGCATCTGTTTTATATCGCCTACCCTGGCTTTTCTGATTTTAAAGGCCTGCATTTTATTTTATCTCCGTTCCTTTAGCTACTACCACTATCCCCGATTCGCTGACATAGAATTTTTTTCTGTCTTCCTCTAAATCATAGCCTATGACCACACCCTGAGGAATATTTACATCCTTATCGATTATCGCCCGCTTGATCTTGGCGTACCTGCCTACATTAACCCCTTCCATAAGTATGGAATCGTAGACCTGGGAATAACTGTTTATCCTTACGTTAGGGGATAATATGGAACGCTGCACCCTCCCTCCTGAAACAATGCAGCCTCCGGCCACCAGTGAATCCAGGGCCAGGCCAACCCTGCCGGCAACCTCTTCCCCGGAGAATACGGTCTTCAGGCATGGAAACTGCTCCTGGTAAGTCCTCACCGGCCACTCCTTATCATAAAGATTAAACACCGGATTAATATGGACCAGGTCCATATTTGCCTCATAATAGGCGTCAATGGTCCCGATATCCCTCCAGTATTTGGCTTCTTTCTTATTCTCGTCAATAAAATTATACGCTGCTACCTTAAGGCCTTTCTT
>CAZKQC010000088.1:0-3474 GCA_964554825.1 uncultured Planctomycetales bacterium | reverse complement strand
GAGCATCTGCGGTATGATATCCTTGCCGAAATCATGGCTGGATGAATTATTTTTAGCATCCTCCTGCAGCTCGTTTTCAAGCACTTCGTGTTTAAAGACATAAATGCCCATGGAGGCATAGATCTTATCCGGGTTATGCGGTATGGTCTTGGGGTTCTTCGGCTTTTCCTGAAAACCCCTTACCCTGCCTACGCTGTCTACCTCAACCACCCCCAAATACGCTGACTTCTCCTTCTCAACCTCCACCACGCTCACAGTCAGGTCAGCGCCGGCATCGCGGTGAAAATCTATCATCGAGTAATAGTTCATCTTATAGACATGGTCTCCTGCCAGGATCAAGACCTCGTCCGGATTATCAAGTTCTAAGGTGTAAAGGTTCTGATAGATGGCGTCAGCTGTGCCCAGGTACCAGGTCTCTCCGACCCGCTGCTGCGCCGGGAGTATCTCGATATACTCGCTCAACTCCGAAGCCAGGATATTCCAACCCAGACGTATATGCCTCTGCAAAGACGCTGACTTATACTGGGTCAGGATATAGATTTTGCGCAGCCCGGAGTTAATACAGTTGCTTAAGCTAAAATCGATAATGCGGTATATGCCGCCGAAGGGAACCGCTGGCTTGGTGCGGTCTTTGGTCAGCGGCCAGAGCCTCTCACCTTTGCCTCCGGCCATAATAAAGGTGAGCACTTTCTGCATCATCTTAAAAACACCCCCATGACCCCGCGCCTGACCATCATCACACCGATTGCTGCCAGCAATATATACATTATCTTGGAGAATGCCCGCGTGCCGTTTGAACCCATCACCCGCATAATAAAATCTGCCTTGGCTAAAGTAAACCAGACAATCAGCATATTTACCAGGAGTGAAATAAAGGTAGGAGCGATGCCGAAACTATCCAGCATCATCAGGGTAGTGGTCAGGACAGCCGGGCCGGTAATTAAAGGAGTGCCTAAAGGGAAAACCCCTACATCTTTTGTATGCCCCGTAGAAAACAGCCCTTTGGAGATACCGGGAAGAAGCAGATAAACCGCAATCACAAAAAGGAGCAACCCTCCGGCAATCTGAAAATCCGGGATAGTTATGCCGATGAACCTTAAGACCCACTTACCCGCAAACATAAAAATAACGGCTACTACCGTGGCAGTAGTCACCGAATCCAGAATGACCTTCCTCCTCTGCTTGAGGCTTACCCCCTCAACCAGAGAAATAAATAAGGGGATATTGCCTATGGCATCCACAGCCACAAAGATAGGGATAAAAGTAAGTACAAAAGGCTCGATGATTTTTAACATAATGCTATTATTATATCTGAGAGAATTAAGAAAGGCAAATGAAAAAAATTAATCCTTCCACCAGGCAATACGTCTTGCCTCAACAGCCCAGGGAGTAAAAGGCGGCAGGTTACCTACGTTATTAAACGCGGTATTATAGCTCCAGCTGCGCTTGGGCGCGGTATATTGCGGCTGGCCGTATTCCCAGGCACCGGAGGCCATAGCGCTATTCCAAAGGGCCACAAAAGAACCCTTAATATTCAGCTGCACATTTGACCAGTTTTCGTGGAGCCTGGGATAATTCTCCAGGCCGCCGTTGTAATGGCCGCTGGTAGTCTGGTCTACTCCAGCGATAAAAGCGCAATTTACTGTAGTCGGGGTAGCTGTGCGCGACGCCCAGTCGCTGGCAGGGCTATTGGCGTCATTCCAGCTATTGGAAAGAAGATTGAGGGAATCGCAGATAACGCTCACCGGCTTCTCAGACGCGGTATTGAAATCTCCCTGTATATATACCGGGTCATTAGAAACAACGGTCAATCCGCTCTGCCTGCCTATCTGGGTTGCGTTTATCAACCTCACCCCGGGCTCACCCGAGGAATATTCATCCCTAGTGGCATAGATAAGGCCGTTAGAGGGCAGGTTATTGGGATAAGGCGGGCTGTTGGGATCGGGCTTTTCATTATTAAGATTAGCCAGCTTATTTAAATCCACGTTAGTCATAGTAATATATTTACCTTCCCGGTTATTGTAAAAAGTCTCGCTGGTGCTAATAGTGCCGGCAGGGTAATCCAGGCCTTCTGTAAGCGCTCTTCCGTCCTTGGTGATCTGGCCGTTGGTAATAATCACGCCGGCCATAGAGGAATAATAACCATCCGGCTGTATAGAGGCTACTGCCGGAGCAGAGAGCCCGGTAACACCATGCACCGCGCTCTGCACGGTGCCCTGCCAACGCTCTGTCGAATCAACAGTCCAGGTTTCGCTTTCGCTATCCAGGTTATCCATATCCTCGTATTTTGCAGAACCGCTCTTGTTTATCCTTATAGAAACCTCGCCGCTCAAACGGCTGCCGTCGCTTTTTTTCTTGTTATAAATACTGCCTGCGCTATGAAAATAGAAGCTATCGATCTTCAGGGTCTTTCCTGAATCCGCATCCACATAGATATCCTTATTGCAGTGGATCCTGCCGCTTAAATCCATATTGGACCCCGGGGCAATATCCAGGTCGTCGTTGTAGAAAACCGAGTGCTGAAAAGTAGGAATGAGACGGCGGCTGATAATCTGATGCAGGGTTACAGTAATGGCATTATTCTCGGGATGCACAGCGGTAGAAGTTACCTCGTAATTACGCACCAGCACATTAGTCTGGCCCTCCAGGATGAGGCGGTCAGCGCTCTCCAAACTCCTCACTGAAGAGAGAACGCTCGCTCCGGGAAAGGTATCAAAACCGGTGGTCACACTGTAATTTGCTACATCAGGCTGAATCTGGTAATTGGCGATAGCAAAGGTAAAGCTGGAGATCGCATCTTCCAGGCCTCCCTCTGCCAGATAAAAGGCCTCGGTATCCAACTTACTGCGCAAAGAAACATTCTTTTCGCTTATCGCCTTAGAGGACAAGGCAGCAACCATAGTTATAAATACAGAAACGACCATATAAGCCACGATCAAGGCTTGAGCTTTATTTTTTCTCATCTTGGATCACCGCCTTTATCAATTCCTTAAACGCACAACAGCAGAAAGCGTAACCGAAATATCCCTCTTGCGCTTAGTAGTCTTATTCAAGGCCAGAATTATTCTTAACTCATAGATAGATAGTGTTGGGTCTATGCTGGCATCTATAAACTGGAGATCCGAGACATCCTGGGCTAAGGTTGTCTGCACACCCTTCTCCAGGCGCCTGAGCAGTTTCTGGCCGGGGATATACTGATAGTGTATGGCATTGTTTGTATCCCATTCTATAGCGCCGCTGGAATCAGTAACCAGGCCATCGCCGTCATTATCCTGCGGCAGGTTAAAGATTATACTTTTATTATTCGGATGAGAAGGAATGGCAAGGTTAGGCGAAGGGTTGCTCGTAGAAGTCCTGGTGGCATTCCTGAGCTCCGATACCATATAGTTAATCGCCCAGCGGGCCTGGGCCTGCAGGTCCGCGCTCTCATTCGTATCTTCCCAGGCCTTTGAACCCGAGAGATAGATATTATAC
>CAZKQC010000087.1:0-5752 GCA_964554825.1 uncultured Planctomycetales bacterium | reverse complement strand
GATTAGTATGTAGTTAGAGGAATAGTTTTTTGGGTTTGTCTTAATGTTGCGTATTTGCAACAAAACGGTGGGGAGAGGGTTACTTCGCTTCTATGATCCTGTTCCAGAAGCCCCTTACCTGCTCTATCATATTCTGATTCTGTATTCTCTGCCTTCCTCTATATAGATATCCCCTGAATTCAACGGCAATAAGGGTGTCTGGGATGCTATCTATAAAAGCGCAGATGCGTTTCTTATCCCAGGAGTTTATCTTCTCGACAACCCGGAGCTTGTCCATATCTTCATTCACCCCATATGCAGTTTTTACTCCTGCCGGAAGATTTTCCACTGCCGCATAAATTCTGGCATATTTTATTCTGATCTCCTCTTCGCTTAACCCCTCTAGCCTTCCCAGCATATCCTTTCTGAGCTGCTTTAGGTCTGTCATGGTTACATAGCTGCGGGCAATGAGCTTAAAGGTAGAACCGATTAACCTATCCTGAACACCGGCTTTCTCTTGAGCCAGGGCTATACTCCCCAGGCATAATCCGGCTATCAATAGTAATACTATGCTTATTTTTATGGCCATTATTGTGGGTTGATTAAGCTACTTTTTTACCGGCAGGTCAAGTATTGGGGGATCCTGTTCTTTCATAAAACCCTGCTCTGTCAGGCTGTGGCAGCTATAGCCTTTATGCAGTAGTTTGGTTTTTATAAGAAACCCCATTACCAGGAGCAAGCAGCCAAAAACTATCATGAAAGTGCCGATTGCCAGGCCTAGTTTTTTAAAGACTCCTCCCTCTTCTTTTGCCGTAGAAAGGACCATATAGCCTAATCCTATGATCAGAAGAAGGAAGAGCTCTTTTATTCCGTCAGTGCAGTACATTTAAATCTCGTTATCCTTTACCAGTTTACGGTAATATTCCACGCACTTATGGCAGGTTTGCTTTTTCTCATGCCATTCAGGGTGGTCGCGCCTTATAAGCTCCAAGATATACTCTTCTGTCTTAATATGCGCGATGCTCACAAAGTCATCGATTTCACGTTCACAGATCTGGCATTTATACTTCATATCTTATACACCGTATCATGCTGGCGCACGCGCGAATCGACCAACAGCCCGATCTCCTGGCCTTTTTTGGCGATATCTACCGGTACGCGGTCTATCTGGAGCGAGTTTACCAGCTGTTTAAGGTCTGTTGTGTGGCCTTTGATCCTGAGCATATCCCCAAGCTTAAGCTCTGCCTTTAACTTTATTACCGCCGCGCGCACTTTCGGAAAATAATGCGTGATAGTTCCTACGACATCTCCTTGAACCTTAGCGACTTTGGCGGTCTTTTTCTTCAGTAAGGGCTTCTTTTTAGCTGCCGGTTTTCTTCTAACAGTACGCTTCTTTATAGGCTTTCTTTTAATTGCCTTTCTTTTGAGGACTCTCTTCTTGAGCGTTTTCTTTTTGGCAGTGGTCTTCTTCTTTTTCTTAGCAGGCATATCTCCTCCTTTGAATTAGAATCTTTCCCAATGCAACAGTTCTTTTAAGGGCCTTTTTGCCGGCATCCTTGCAGGGCTATCCGTATAGCCTAACGGTATCAGGCTGACCAGCTTCATATTGGCAGGCGCTCCTAATAGCTGTTTTATCTTGTCAGTATAATCCTTTTTATCGCCGGCAACCCAGCAGCTGCCCAGGCCTAAATCAGCTGCGGCAATAAGTATATTCTCTGTGGCAGCGCAGCCATCCTCAAGGTAGTATTTACCCTCCTGGCAGAATACCGCAATACAGGCGCTAGCGCCTGAGATAAACCTTCCGTGGTCAGTCAGAGAGGCTAATTCATGGAGGGTCTCTTTATTGGTAATTGCCACGAACTCCCAGGGCTGAATATTTATGGCTGTGGGCGCAAGCCTACCTGCCTCTACGAGCGCTTCGATCGCTTCCTTTGAGACTGGATCAGGATTGAAGATCCGGCTGCTACGGCGGTTTTTCAAAGCTTCCTGTGTCTGCATGTTATTAGACGGTTATGTTATCCGCTATCCTTGAGATCAGCGGTATGCGCGAATAGTTGCCGTTGAGGCTGTTTACTACCCCCCACAAAGATAAGAGCAGGAAAAGCAGCAGCCCGAATACCCGGATAAGCCAGCCTAAAAGCGGTATCATTGAAAGTATAAAAGCCACTACCTCAAAGACAAAAAGCACCAGCCCCTGCTTGGCGTGGTAAACAGCGAATTTATTCTCTTTTTTCAGGATAAGGCTGACTACGCAAAAGAAACTTATATAAGAGATAACCGCAAAAAACCTACCCTCCCTTACATCCTTCTGATCCGCCTCTTCGGGGACGTTCCCCTCCATCAGTACTCCTTTATATTGAATAAGTTATAGCAACTCATTTTCCTTTAATATCCTGCCCTTGTTGCTGGAAAACGAGTGGTTGTAATTCATTGTACTGTAACGGGATCGCTCACGAGGGAACGTCCCCGCTTCCCCCGATTTTTAAGAGGGAGTCCATTTGGCCGAAGGGATTCTCTTTTTTATCGGGATTTTCGGGGTCTTCCCTCCAGTTCCCGTCAATGACAAAACGGTAGCGGTAAAGGCCCTTTTTAAGGCTCATCTTCTTGCGCCAGTTTCCGTTATCCGGCTGCATCCGCGTGCTCTCATCCAGCTTCCAACCATTAAAATCTCCTGCCAGGTATACCTCGTGGGCCTGGGGAGCTGTAACGGAGAAGGCAACCTCTGAAAGGCTAGGGAGCTTCTCTTTGATCAACTCATCCATCTTTTCCTGCAGAGAGGGTTTTGCCTTTTCTGAAGCCGGCTCCTGGGCAATGATCTCTTTGGCCAGGCTGAAATAATCCTTTGCGCCCCGGCAGTACTTATCGTAATTCAAGATATGCGTGCCTTCATTCTGCGCCTCGTTTAATTTAACATTCACGTGTATGATATTGCTAAAAAGGCTCTCCTGGTGGTCCGCCTTGATTTTAGCCAGCATCTTGAATGAATGCCTAAGCCGCGAATCGAAGTTGGTTACCAGGACCATGTGTTTTACCTTGTGTTTTAGCCTATCCCTGACCAGGTTGATGATCTCGACAAGCTGGGATAGCCCCTCCAGGGAGAACCTGCTTGCCTCAACCGGGATAAAGATCTCTGCTGAGGCCCTGATAGCGTTAATGGTCAGGATGCCCAGGTTAGGCGGGCAGTCAATCAGGACATAGTCATAGTATTCGTAGTTTTCTTTTAAGGTGTTCAGGACCTCCCAGAGCCTGGACTCCCTGCCGATCTCACCTGCCAGCTCCTGCTCCAGGGTGCTGAGGATAATGCTTGAAGGGGCCAGGTCAAAGTTTTTTCCCACATTCTGGATAATCTCCTCCAGCACAGCCTTTCTGCCGGCTATTTTAGAAAGGACATTATAAATACTTAAGTCAGACTTGATATTCAGGCCAAGCGTAGCATGCGCCTGGGGATCCAGGTCTATAAGTAAGACTTTTTTATTACAGCTAGCCAAAGACGCAGCCAGGTTTATAGCAGTAGTGGTTTTACCGCATCCGCCCTTTTGATTAGTGATAGAAATAATGCGCATGGTCCTATAACCCTCCTCTTTATTTTAACAGCCTGATGTTATCCACATATACTATGCCCTTTTTGCTTGAGGCGTTCCATTCTTCTACGATAAAAGCAAGTTCAGAAACACTGCTCCAGTTGCCCAGGCCCTTGAAATCAGAGAGATTTATCCTGTAATCCTGCCACTTGTTTGCGATGTTGCGCAGGTAGACCTCGGATTTCTCCCTGAATGAATTAGAAAGCTCCACGCGAAGCGATATATTCCCCTGGGGCTCTGCTTTCCTTACCGCAAAGGCCAGGGTCTTAAAACGCTTGAAATCCAGATTATTAAGATTCAGGCTATAGATTTCTTTTTTGGCAGGGTCAAAGTTAAAATTTATTTTTACTGCCTCCGGGGCAAAAATCAGGGCGATCTGAGAATCCAGAGGCCTGTTTTTGCGCACAGAGAGGAGAAAAACGAGCATTAGCGATAGCAATGCTACTCCTCCCGCGACAAAAAGGCCTTGAACAACTTTGGGGTAATCTTTTTGCTTCTTCTTTCTCTTGGTTTTTGAAGAAGCATCCAGATAAATTTTAGCTAGATGATCGTAAACGTCTTTTCTATCCATTAAAAATCGCTATCTAAATCTTTTTTATAGCATAAAACTTGTTAATTGTCAATGGGTTAGTTACCTGTAAGCGGATTCTCCAGATATGCGGGAATATCCTTGCCGATGATGATATAAAAATTCCTTAAGTGCATGCGAAAGAGCTTGTCAAAACTTCCTTCAGGGTCTTCCCCGGACCACCAGAACCAGTCACTCCCTTCGGCAATATACATCTGTTTAAAAGCCAGCTCTAACTTCTCCTTTGATAGTTTGTTCCTTGCCTCTTCCAGCTCTTCCCTGGCCAGGCTTAGATATTCCCAGGCCTTATTCTTATAGGGATTGCCTATCCACTTGCCGAAGTTGGCGTAAATCCATGAGCCTGCCGAGAGGCGTTTTATCTTTAGCTTAGGCGGATGGGTTTTTAGGTATTCACTTACGGTAGTAGTCTTAAGGAAGTCGGCTTCGGATAACCTCTGATAAAAAAGCTCCAGAAAATCATGGCCGTCATTGATAAAATACTCCCAGGCATTCTCTCCGTCCATGGCGATAGTCACCAGTATATCTTCTTTCTTAAAAGCGGAGGCGATATTACTCAGGTGCTTCATCAGGTCTGCCACAGCATCCTGGGCCTTCCAGTTATAATAGACAAACCCGATCAGGTCGGAAAGGTTACGGTCGCGAAAGATTATGTTTAAGTCCCCCTCCTCCCTGCTTAAAAGGTGGGGTTGATAAATAAGCGAGGCATTCCTCTTTTTTTTCTTTAAGGACTTAAAAAGTATGGCCTCATCAGCCACGAACCACTTGATCCCGGAGTTGATCAATAGAGGCAGGATATGCTCGCTTACGGATTCTTCAGAAGGCCACATCCCTGCAGGCTGTATTCCGAAATTATGTTTATATAATTCCGCTGCCATGTTTATCTGCGCCAGGGCATCTTCAGGATAAGCGAATGGTATCTTGGGAAGAGAGGATTTTGTATTCGCCTCTCTTGCGATCTTGGTATTATAGAGGAGCGGCAGGATAGGGTGATAGAACGGGCTTACGATAACTTCTATCTGGCCTGAGCCCATGGCCTTTTTGTATCCGGGGATAATTTCTTTGAGAATATAGAGCTGTTTATCTAAAACAGTCCTCTTTTCCTCTTCGCTAAAAAACCTGGCTTTATCTACCAGTTTCTTTAGCTCCGCTATATTCTTCCTGTAGCTGGGGTCAAACCAGCTTAAATTAAACCATACCTGCAGGTCCAGGTAATCCTGGCTGCTAAATTCAGCGTCCCTTAGCTTCTTAAAATAGAGCTCATAATATCTAGGGAAGATCGAGATGACCCGCTCGCGGTTAATGGAGAAGAAGTTATCTAAAATGAAGATCCGATCAGCTAGGCTTAAATCCTGGGCTGGCTTGTAGGAGAGCTCCAAGAATTTATCTTTGACTTTAGCGTGATTGTAATCCTGGAGCTGCTCTATTAATGAGGGGACCAGGTTAAAGGTCTGGTGCACTGCAGGGTAACTCGAGAGCATCTCTACCATATCCAGGTAGTCCTTAATCCCGTGCAAGCGCACCCAGGGAAGCCCGGTCTCTTGAGTCAAGAGGTTCTTGTAGTAGGGCTGATGCATATGATAAATTAAAGCCAGGTATAGCATAT
>CAZKQC010000086.1:0-5767 GCA_964554825.1 uncultured Planctomycetales bacterium | reverse complement strand
GGACACTGCTTATTCCGGGTTTACTTTTTATTTCTCCCTTGAGCATAATTATGGGCTTGGTGCTTTTTTTTAAACCCGGTCTTGTTATTGAAGTTCAGAGGAAGATCTACGAAAAAATAAATTGGCGCATTGAGCCAATTTCTATGCAAAAAGAACTCAGGAATACGCGCGGTATGGGGTTGACCTTAATCGCCGCAGCCGTATTTGCTATAGTCTGCATTTTAATAAAGGCAGTATGAAAAAAATTTGGCTGGTAGCTCTTGGCCTGTTTCTGGGCCTCCTTCTTCTGGAAATAGGGCTAAACCTCACCGGGTTCTTTGTCTTGAAATTTCATAACCGCTCATTCACAGCAGCGGACCAGCAGCATAAAGTCATACTCTGCGTGGGGGATTCCTTTGTCTTTGGGCTAGGGGCCTTGGCAGGAGAAGATTTTCCCTCTCAGTTAGAGAGAGTGCTACATGATCAATCTCCCGCGGCAGGCATCGCGGTGGTTAACGCAGGGGTCCCCGGATGGAACTCTTCGCTGGTAGCTCACCGTTTTAAGGAGAACCTGAGGAAGTATCGCCCTGCCTGGGCGGTAATCTTGATGGGGTCAAACGATCATAAGAATTATCAGGATGTTGATTGCCGCTTCTTTGCGCTCACCCGGCAGGACAGGTTTTCTCTGCTAAGAGATAAACTTCAGAATTTCAAGAGCTGGCGCCTTCTTGTTACGCTGGCGCAAAGTCTGAGAGCTAAGCTTGAGAATTATTACATCTCTTTACTTGCAGAAGATCTCCCCGTGCACAAGAGCAGTCCTATACAGAAAAACAGGCGTACCTTTCTCTGTTATGATTACCTCTTTAAGCGGGAGTATGACCGGGCTAAAGATTGTTTTTTGGAGATGCTTAAGAGTAACCCCCGCAGTGTCCCTGCGTTAATAGGCTTAAGTAAAACCTATACAGACGGCGGGTCTGAGAATTTTGCCGGGGCGATAGGGTTTCTAGAGCAGGCTAGGGCAATAGAGCCGCTTAATATGAACGTCCTGGCAGAAATGAGCTGGGTTTATAAGAACCTGGGCAGGTACGAAGATGCCCTCGACGTCTGCCTTTGGGCGTTGAGCTTTGAAAAAGAGAACCTGAATTTTTATAAAGAAGTAGTTGAGATCCTGCAGTTGAAACCAGAGCTTAAGGAGAAAAAAAAGGCATTGATTGCCGGGGTAGGGATAGATAGGCTGGAGGCTGATTTGCTTAGAGGGAGTGTCCAGGAGGAGGCTTACCGGAACCTGTTTTTAAAGAACATAAAAGATATGCAGCAGCTTGCGCGTATAGCCGGCGTCAAGGTACTGCTTTGCACTTATCCCGGGAAGGCGCGTATTAATGATTATATACGCCAGGCAGGAGCTCTTTATAATCTTGAGGTTGTGGATCTGGCAGTGTTGTTTTCCGGTTTAATGGCCTCGGGCGCAGAAGAAGAATTATTTGCGCCTGACAGGCACTGTAACGGACGCGGTTATCAAATCATTGCCCGCGCACTCGCCGAAAAGATAGCACCGAACCCATAATAATAACGGTTTATATTCAATCTATTTCTAGCCTGGGGTTATAGCCTCGCGAAGAGAGGAGAGAGCCTTACTATGGAAGGAAGAAAAGGAGCAGGTATGGACGAGACAAGGACGAAGTCGTTGCGGAATATTGAAGAGAAGATGCAGGGGCTTGACGAAAGGTCGCTGCGCTACCACATACTGGAGAGTGCCAAAAACTTTAAGACCTCCTGGGTGGCGCTCGGCAGGGCATTATATTCGGTCTGGAAAGATAAGCTCTATAAAGAATGGGGTTATGCCAGCTTCGATAATTATACCAGCCGCGAGATAGGCATACGCAAACAGACCGCCCTGAAGCTCCTTAAATCATATTATTTTCTGGAGAAGGAAGAACCGGCATATTTAAGGCCGGATTATGCCAAGGATAGCGATGCGGCGAGTGTCCCAGGCTATGAATCCATAGACCTGTTGCGGCTGGCAAAAAATAAGAAAGAACTGGATAGCAATGACTATTCAGATTTAAGGAAGGCGGTTTTTGAAAAAGGAAAAGATTCTCGTCAGGTCAGGAGGGAGTTGACTGCCATTATCAGGCAGAGAGAGAAACTCGATCCCGAGCAGGCATACCAGAAAAGAAGGCTCTCCACGGTAAAAAGATTCTTAAGTACTCTAAAATCTTTGCAGAAAGAGATTGAAGTCTCGAAACTGCTTCCTGCCTCGATTATCACAGAGGCATCCAGCCTGATAAATAAATTAGAGACCGAGTTTTCTTAGTTATCTCTTTAGGAAATCCAGAGTGAATTGCGCAGCCTTGAGGCTCGCGCCTTTTTCTCCGAGGGAAGAAGTAGCTAGGGAGAGGTCTTTTTTCATCTGGTCTAGCTTCGCTGGATTCTCCAACAGGCCCTGCAGGGCTTGCGCGATTATTTTTCCAGTAGCGCCAAACTGAATAAATTCCGGAATAATCTTTTTGCCTGCGACAATATTGGCCAAGCCTATATAAGGGATCTTTACCTGGGGCAGGTAGAGCAGGTAATTTAAGAAGCTCATTTTATAGACTACTGCGAAGGGGTTTTGTATTATTGCAGCCTCCAGGGTTGCCGTGCCCGAAGCAACCAGCGAAAAGCTCGATACATTAAGACAGTCATAGGTCTTGCCTTCGACCACTTTTAAATCTAAAGGCACTCCAGAGGTCTTACGGTTATATACCTGCCAGTCAACCGCAGGAGACTTAGCGATTACAAACTGCAGGCCGCCAATTTTTCTATTTAAGAGCAGGGCTGCTTCTAACATTACCGGTAGAATTCTTTCTACCTCTTGCCTGCGCGAACCGGGGAGCAGGGCGAGGGTAGTTTTTCCTTCGGAGAGTTTAAGGCTTAAGAGAAATTCTTTTTTTGTCATGCTGGGCTTAGCTATTTCTAACAACGGGTGCCCTGCGAAATCTACAGTTATGCCGTATCTTTTGTAAAACGCCTCTTCAAATTTGAAGAGTACGATCATCCTGGAGACATATTTTTTTATAGTCTTGATCCTTCCCTGTCTGGATGCCCAGACCTGAGGGCTCACATAATAAATGACCGGTATCCCTTTGTTTATTGCCTTGGCCAGCCTCAGGTTAAAGCCCGAGAAATCAACCAATATCACGGCATCAGGTTTTTCGGTATCTATCTTGTTGAGCAGGAATTTCTTTAATGCGAAGAACCTGGGAAGCTTTTTTAAGACATCAAAAAAACCAATTACTGCCAGCCCTTTTATATCCTGGTATATTTGGACTCCTGCTTGACCGAGGTGAGTTCCTCCTACCCCTGAAATTTTTATCCCGGGGTTGATTTTTAGTATTGCCTGGGCGAGCATCGCGGCATTCAGGTCTCCCGAAGGCTCTCCGCAGATAAGGAAAAGTTTTCTTATTTGCGCCATATCTGTTTTTGGATTTCTAAAGCTACTGCAAGGGCTGTTCTTGCTATCCTGCCTGAAACCAGAGGTTCCCTGCCGCTGGCCACGCAGCTGATAAAAGATTGCAGTTCTTTCTGCAGGGGCTGTTCTTTTTCTATAGGCAGGTCTTCCTTGGTAATCCCCTGGGCTGTCTTTTTGTATACGCAGGCAGCGGCTTCTTTGTAATCTAGAGAGATGTAGGCATCCTTCTGGAAGACCCTGATTTTACGCATTACCTCGTCAGATACTCGGCTGGCAGTAAGATTGGCCACGCAGCCATTGGTAAAGGTCAGGCGGGCATTGGCTATATCTTCAAAGTTGGTAAGTACATTTACGCCTACTGATTCAATCTTCTTCAAAGGGGCTTGTACCA
Organism: uncultured Planctomycetales bacterium; assembly: GCA_964554825.1. Taxonomy (GTDB): domain Bacteria; phylum Omnitrophota; class Gorgyraeia; order Gygaellales; family Profunditerraquicolaceae; genus VGKF01. The sequence goes on along the minus strand of CAZKQC010000086.1, from coordinate 1,946 downwards.
GCCCCAGGCATATGTCTATATCATGGATCATTATATCCAGGACCGCGCCTACATCCAGGGAACGGTTGGGGAAGGGGCTTAGCCTGTGGCATTCGATAAACTTGGGGTTTTTAATAAGTTTTTGAGTTGCAGCAAAGGCAGAGTTGAACCTTTCTATGTGCCCTACTGCCAGTATAAGCCTGAATTTATCCGCTGCTTTAATCAGCTTATCCGCATCCGCTAGGTTAGTGGTGAAAGGTTTTTCTACCAGGCAGTGTATTTTATGTTTCAGGAACTCCCGAGCTATTTTATAATGCAGCCGGGTTGGCGTGGCAATGCTTACTGCCTCTACCTTATCGAAAAATTCCCGATAATCGCTGTATCCGGGTACGCTTAAGGCCAGGCTCAGTTTGTCTAGCCTTGCCTGGTCAGTATCGCAGATAGCGCAGAGCGTGCAATCCGCGCTTTCTTTGTATATTTTAGCGTGTAGGCTGCCCAGGTGGCCTGTGCCTACGACCCCTACCTTGATTTTACGCATGAAAAGATGATACCAAAACACTCGACATAAGTCAATGAATATGATACAATACACTTCCTTTTGGAAAGGAAGCAAAGATGCGGGATTACCTTAAGTTACTGAAGTTCGTTAAGCCTTATTGGGGCAGATTCCTTCTGGCGGCCGTATTTATGGTCTTCTCCGCGGTCTTTGACGGGGTGTCTCTGACCATGATGGTCCCCCTGGCAGATAAGGTCCTGACCAATAAAAAGATCATTATCCCCGCAAAATTGCCTTTATTTCTTTCGGATTTCGTGGATAAGATCAATAATACGCCCGCGGTGACGCTCCTTAATTATATGGCAATAGGGATCCTTGTGCTTTTTTTCCTTAAGGGGGTAGTGGGGTTTCTGCAGAGCTATATCATGTCGGATATAGGCCAGCTGGTAGTCCGGGATATCCGCTCCAGGCTTTACACCAAATTCCAGACCTTATCGCTGGACTATTTTACCCAGAAGCGCGGAGGGGAGATGATCTCCCGCATCACTAACGACGTCAAGCTTGTGGAGAACGCAGTCTCTTACGGCTCCACCGACCTGGTATATCAGACCATGTCGGTGGTAATTTTTGCCTTCATAACCTTTTTTATTTATTTCAAGCTAGCGTTAGTCTCGATTATACTGGTCCCTTTGATCAGTTTTCCTATTATCAAGGTAGGCAAGGTGCTCAGAAAGCTCTCCAAGCGGTCCCAGGAAAAGATGGCGGATATAAATTCCCTGCTTTATGAGACTATTATCGGGACCAGGATCGTCAAGGCTTTCAATATGGAGGACTATGAAGTAAAGAAGTTCAACCAGTCCAACCACGATTATTACCGTATCTCCATGAAATCAATAAAGAGACTTTTAATCCTGGCCCCAACCACGGAGTTTCTGGGATGTATAGCCGGGATCTTCGTTTTCTTCTGGGGAGGCAAAGAGGTGATAGCCGGGAAACTCTCCTTCGGCGTATTCGGGCTTTTCCTGGGCTCGCTTCTTTCCTTGATCAGGCCTTTCAAGAAACTAAGCCAGGTAAACTCTCTTAATGAGCAGGCAGTGGCAGCCAGTATCCGTATTTATGAAGTGCTGGAGACTTCACCCAGCGTAGCTGAAATGTCAAACGCCCAGCAGCTGAGCGGCTTTAAGAACAGCATAGTCTTTGAAGAGGTATGGTTTAATTATGACGAGAATGAAATCCTCAAAGGTATTAATCTTGAGATAATAAAAGGCCAGATGCTGGCTATCGTCGGGCCCAGCGGCGTAGGCAAGAGTACCATGGTGGACCTGCTGCCGCGTTTCTATGACCCTAAAAAAGGCAGGATCCTGATTGATGGGGTAGATATAAGAGAACTTAGCCTGCGTTCGCTTCGTCAGCATATAGGCATAGTGACTCAGGAAACAATACTCTTTAACGATACTATTAGGGCTAATAT
>CAZKQC010000085.1:2550-5986 GCA_964554825.1 uncultured Planctomycetales bacterium | reverse complement strand
GCCCCATTCTCTACCTCACTATAAGCTGTATTATTTTACTGCGGGGCGTTCGGCAGGTCAAGCAAATTATAGTGGACTTAGGGGGTTAAACTGGTATAATAAAACAAATTTAATAATTATTAAGGAGCTCGTCTTGCAGAATAAATTGATCTACATAATTAAGGCACCTACGCGCTGGTTCAGGTCGATGTATGACTGGACTATCCACTGGTCAAAATCAAAAAAAGCGCCCTACGCGCTCCTGGCTATCGCATTTATCGAGAGTTCATTCTTCCCCATCCCGCCCGACGTGCTTTTAATCACTATGGTCATAGCGCATAAAAAGAGGTGGTTCGCCTATGCCGCTATCTGCACCCTGGGCTCGGTGTGCGGGGCCTTGTTAGGTTATCTTATCGGCTGGGGGCTCTATGAGACTGTCGGCAAGTTTATTGTTCAGACCTACAACCTTAAAGAGGTGGTAGAGATGGTGGGAAGGAAATACCAGGAGAATGCCTTTTTAACCGTATTTACCGCTGCCTTTACCCCTATACCCTACAAGGCTATCACTATCTCTGCCGGTTTATTCAAGATCCCGCTCTTTACCCTGGTAATCGCCTCCATTATCGGCCGCGCAGGCAGGTTCTTCATGGTGGCAGGGGCACTGCGTTTATTCGGCAAGAAAATATCCGATTCCATTGAAAAGTACTTTGATATTCTTTCGATTATCTTCGTAGCCTGTCTTATCGGAGGGTTTTTAATACTGAAGGTCCTCTGGAGGCATTAACACTCAAAGCCCTTCCTGCATTTTATTCCGCTAGAGAAATAATGTTTCACTTCTTTGATTTCGCTGACTAAATGCGCAAGCTTCTTTATCCGGGGATGCAGGTATCTGCCGGTAAGAACCAACTCTGTCTTCTTGGGTGCAGTTTTAAGCAAAGAGACTACCTCTTCTATCTTCAGCAACCCGAGTTTTAAAGCCACGTTTATCTCATCCAGTATCACCATTGAATAAATCCCGCTCAATAGCGCCTTCCTTGCCTTTTCCAGGCCTTTTTTTGCCAGGAGAAAATCTCTCGCAGAAGGCTTACCTTTAAGGAAACAACCTCGGCCGCATTGCTCTAACCTGATATTCTCTATCAGCCTTAACGCGTTTATTTCACTATAGCAGCCCTTCTTTAAAAACTGGATTATGCAAACCTTAAGCCCTGCTCCGGATGCGCGCAGGCTAAGGCCTAACGCTGCCGTAGTCTTGCCCTTACCTTTGCCTGTATATACCTGTATCATTTTTTAACTAATGGTTGAGCTGTATTTTCCGACCAGTGGTACGAACACGCAGCCGCAAATATCTCTTACTTGTAACTTACCTTCTTTTTTCTGCACCAAAGTCAGGATCTGGCTGAAGCTTTCGCCTAAAGGCAGTATCAGCCTGCCTCCTTCTTTGAGCTGATCAACCAAGGGCGCGGGAATTATTGACGTAGCGGCAGTAATGATAATCCGCTCAAACGGCGCCTCCTGCGGCCAGCCAGCAGTCCCGTCGCTGTTCCTGAATTTAATATTGCGGTAACCTAACTCTACCGTAAGTAATTCCTGCGCACGCTGAGCCAGAAGCGAAAGGTGCTCTATGGTATAGACCTCTTTGGATAATTCTGCCAGGATCGCAGCCTGATAACCTGAACCGGTGCCTATTTCTAAAACCCTCTCCTTGCCGGTCAATCCTAAGCTTTCTGTCATCAAGGCCACGATATACGGCTGGGAGATAGTTTGCTTTTCACCTACGGGAACGGGAAAATCAGCATAGGCATTACTCCGCAAATCCTGCGGTATAAACTTATGCCGCTGGACTTTCAGGAATGCCTCAAGCACGCTCTCCTGCGATATGCCGCGAGGAATAAGCTGCTCCTGGACCATCTTTCTTCTTAATGCTTCGTAGTCCATACCTCTTTGATTATAAACCTCAGGAACCTGAACGTATCGACAAAGGGGTTTATCTGGCTCTTCTCTCCGGCGTAAACGGTCTTGATCGAGACTGATTCAATCCTAAAGCCAAGCCTGGATGCCTTAATCAAAACCTCTGACTCTGTCTCGTATTTAGTGGTACCCAGGGCAAGCTTCTTTATTACCTCCTGCTTAATCAGCCTGAAGCCGCATTGCGTATCGGGGATATTCTGGCCTGCAGCCCAGGATATCAACCAGGACATCAACATATTGGTAGCCAGGCGCAGGCGCGGCATCTCTTTAGTCCTGGACATGCGGTTTCCGATAATCAACCCGCTATCCGAATGTTCTGCCAGCCGTATCAAATAAGGTATATCTTCAGGCAGGTGCTGACCGTCGCCATCTATGGTAACTACTGCCTCGTAACCGTGGCTTAGGGCATAATTGAAACCCTTGATAAGAGAAGCTCCCTTACCCTGATTAACCTGGCTTTTCAAAACCACAGCACCGGCTTCCCTGGCAAGGCTGGAGGTATCATCAACTGAGCCGTCGTCAACCACCAGGATATCAAATCCCTGATTACGCACCTGAGTTACCAGCCGGAAAATAGCCTTAGATTCATTATAAGTGGGAATAATTATGCAGGTCTTCATTCCAGCCAGAATTTGCGAAACATATACCACTGCTGCGGGTATCTCTTGATATAATCCTCGATAATCGGCTTATACCTGTTAATCAAATTCTTCATCTGGGCATCTTTATCGGTTCCGGGCTCAGTCTCAATCGGTTTCTCCATCCTGATAGTAAAGGTATCGTCGGGGTTTCTTACCATAAAACCAGGAACAATCGGCGCCCCGGTCTTCAGGGCAAAGGCAGCAGGCCCTTCGGGAAAAAACGCAGGCTTTCCGAAGAAATCCAGGATCATCCCTCCATGAGTAAAATCCCTGTCTCCTACCAGCGCCACGAGCTTATTCTCCTTGAGGCAATTCAAGCTCTGTCTCACCGCCTTTCCCAGCGGTATAACATGCACACCCTTGCTCTGCCGCTGGTGGTTAAAGAAATTGTCTACGTCTTTATCCTTGTGCGGCAAGGCTACAGCCCAAAAATCATAGCCTGAGAGCGCAATCACCACCCCGCCCAACTCCCAGTTTCCTATATGCGCGGTAAGCACTACAACGCCCTTATTCATAGCCAGGGCCTGGTCAAAATAATGGAAATTTTCTATCCTGATATTTTTTTTAATGTAGGCCTTATCTATTCTAGAGAAGCGGAAGAAATCTACCAGGTACTTGGCAAAATTACGGAACATCTCTTTGCGCATCTTGCATATCTGGCTGTCGGGGACTTGGGGAAAGATAGTCTTGAGGTTTGCTTTTACTGCCCTTCGGTCAGCAAAAGCAAAAAAATAATGCAAGTCAGAGACTACGACTGCAATCCAATAAGCTAATTTTAAAGGCAGGCTTAAGGCTATGAACTGACCCAGCCTGTAGAGTAGATAATTTAACATGGCTTAGCCGCTGCA
>CAZKQC010000085.1:0-2540 GCA_964554825.1 uncultured Planctomycetales bacterium | reverse complement strand
CTGCATCCAAAAGAAGCCGGGCAATGTCAAAGCTGGAATTGGGTTTACCTATAGCTGCTGCTGACTCGCGCAGCCTGTTTAATTTGTGACGGTCTAAAAGAAGTTCTTCCAACACAGAACCTATCTTACCGGCTGAATCTACCTTTACTGCCGCGCCCTTGCCCATAAGGTAGGCGGTATTATTCGCCTCCTGCCCGGGAAGAGGCTTGACAATGATCATCGCCATCTTCTTTGCCAGGGCCTCGGCAGTAGTTACCCCTCCGGGCTTGGTAATAATTATATCAGATACTCCCATCAATTCATTAATATTATCCGTGTATCTGTAAAGGAGGGTCTTCTTTTTATACTTCTTTATTTTTTTCTTCAGAGAGCGGTAGAGCTTTTTATTTGTCCCGCAAACGACAATCTCCTGAAAATCTCCCCTTACTTTTTCCAGGGACTTGACGATGGTCTTTATCGGGCCTAAGCCCTGTCCGCCGCCCATAATCAAAAGAGTAACCTGGCCGGAGTCCAAGCCCAGCTTCTGACAAACCTGCTCTTTCAGTATGGGTTGGGTAAATTTAGGGTCAAAAGGGATACCTAATGATTTTATCTTGCCGGCCTCCACTCCCTTTTGTTCCAGGCGCCCGGCAACCTCTTTGGAAGGGGCGATATAGTAATCTATTGTTTCGTATACCCAGTATGCATGCGGCACATAATCCGTTAGCACCGCAACCAGGGGCAGGCCGGAACCATAAGTCTTCTTGAAATCAGCTACCATACCGCAGGGAAAAGCCTGGGTACAGGCAACGACCTGCGGCTCGAACCTGTCAAAGAGGTTTTTTAGTTTAGGCGAATTCATCCTATGGATATTATCTTTTATCTTCTCTATTTTCTTTACTATCACCGGGTTATCGTAAAGGTAATCCCAGATACGCGGAGTAGTCTTGATCAGGCCCATATAAAGACGGTTTACTATCTTTTCCGAGATGGGATTGGTGTAATTGAAGGCGTTGATGTTGAGGACTTCTGACTGGGGAGAGAGGATCTTGATAGCCTTTTCTATTGCCAGGGTGGCGCTATGGTGCCCTGAAATCTCCGAGATGTACATTAAGATTATGCGCGCTGCCATAGCTGCTAGATTTTATCTTCCTGGCAGAGTTCTACTAGGGCATGAGTGGCCCGGGGATGGAACTGCTTGCCTACCAGATACTGTATTTCTTCGAGCGCATCGCCCTTAGAGAGCTTGCGGCGGTATGGCCTGTCAGTAACCATGGCGTCAAATGAATCCGCAACCGAAATTATGGAGGCGATCATGGGGATCTGGTCTCCTTTAAGCCCTTCCGGATAACCCATGCCGTCATACCTTTCGTGATGGTATTTTACGCCCAAGAGCGATCCCTCCAGTTCTTTAATGGACTGAAGTATGGCCACGCCCTTAAGCGGATGCTCCTTTATCATTACGCGCTCATCTTCGGTTAACGGCCCTTCTTTGTTCAGTATATATTCCGGTATACCAATCTTACCTATGTCATGCAGGAGACTGGCCACCTGAAGGTCTTCCAAAAACTTATCATTGAATGGCTTCTCATATTTCTGAGCGATCTTTTCGGCAATAAGCAGGCTTAATGAGGTTACCCGGGTGGTGTGGCCGTGGGTATAATTATCCTTGGCCTCAATGGCAGCAGCCAGGGCAATGGTAGTGCGTATAAAAAGCTGGCGTTTTTTCTCCCATTCCGCTTCCAGCTGTTTAACTAACTGCGCGTTCTTGATAGCCATAGAGACATGGGAAGTAAGGGCAACGAAGAAATCAAGCTCTATGCCGGTAAAATGCTTTCCATTCTCCTTTTCGCCTAAAAGCAGGACCCCCAACAGCTCATCCCTGAAATCAATCGGTACGCAGACCTGCGCATAGAAAGTCTCCATCTGGTATAAGACGTGCCTTATAAGCACCTTTGTTTCTTTTTGCAGGCTGTTATTCTTAAGCTTATTTCTTAGCTCCTCATAGACCACTGCCCGGCGCTTGAAAATTTTCTCGTCATGGCCCTGTTTAAAAAAGATAACCAGCGGGTTTTCTTTATCTATGCGCGCCAGGCCCACAGGGATCTTCGATCCCAGTGAACCGCGCGAGATATTCAGGATGTAGCTGTCTTCATTTTTATTATAGGCGAGGATGCTGGCATGGCCTACCTTAGCTTTTTCCACAATCATGCGCACGGTCATATTGATGAGCAGCTCCGGGTCATGCACCAGGATCATGTTTTTTGCGGCACTCTCTAATTCTTTCTTGTAATCGATAATCATATCTAGCGTCCTTATTACTCTTTTTCTAAAAATGAGCGCTGGCGCTCCTTGGAACTATAAACAAGCTTTCCCCGGATCCATTTATCTATATATTTTCTATGAAAACGCCAGTCAGTCCCGATCTTAAAAGCGGGGATCTTTCCCTCCCGGGCATACCTGTGCACTGTCAAAGGATGCAGCTTCAAATACTCTGCCACATCCTTAGCTGTCATAATATCCCTGTTTCTTTCCATAACGTAGTTCTCTATCATATATAG
>CAZKQC010000084.1:0-5994 GCA_964554825.1 uncultured Planctomycetales bacterium | reverse complement strand
GTATTATTTTATCGCGCAGGGAGGCTATCCAGAAAGAAAAGTCAGAGGCCAAAGATAAGATCTGGAACGAACTCAAGGCAGGTTCCGTCTGCGCCGGCACAGTAAAGGCGATAACTGATTTTGGGGCTTTTATTGACTTAGGCGGAGTTAACGGGCTCCTGCATATCACCGATATGTCCTGGTCCAAGATCAGTCATCCTTCGGAGGTAGTAGCCTTAGGCGACAGGATAGAGGTGGTAATTTTGAATCTGGACCAGGCGGCAAATAAGGTTTCTCTGGGGCTTAAACAGCGCCTGCCTGACCCCTGGCAGGATATGGAGAGCAAGTATAACGTAGGCACCAAGATCAAGGGCAAGGTAGTTAACATACTTCCCTATGGCGTATTTGTGGAATTAGAGAAGGGTATCGAAGGCCTGATACACGTCTCTGAGATATCCTGGACAAAAAGGATCAGCAATCCGGGGGAGATGTTTGCAGTAGGGGATATGCTGGAGACGCAGGTCTTAAGCATAGACAAGGAATCACGCAGGATTTCGCTGAGCCTCAAGCAGCTGGAACAGAATCCGTGGCTAGAGGCAGAATCCAGGTATCAGCAGGGCACCAGGGTCTCAGGAAAGGTGAGGGGCTTTACCGAGTACGGCGCTTTTGTGGAGCTGGATAGTAATCTGGAAGGGATGATCCATGTTTCTGATATGTCCTGGACCAAGAGAGTGGCTCATCCTCAGGACGTCTTAAAGAAGGGACAAAAGGTCGATGTAGAGGTGCTTTCCGTAGACAGTAAGAACAGGCGTATTGCCCTGGGCCTGAAACAGCTTCAGCCTAATCCTTGGCCCCAGATCGCTGTCAAGTATCCCTTGGATACGCCGCTTGAGGTGGAGGTAGTCAGCATGACTGATTTTGGCGTATTCGTCAAGATCGAGGAAGACCTCGAGGGCCTGGTCTATGCCAGCGAGATCGATAACAGCATGCTTACGGCTATCAAAATTGGGGATAAGATAAAAGTTAAAGTGATAAAGGTGGATGTGGAACAGGCCAAGATCGGCCTTTCAGCCAAAATCTAACGCGATAAACACGAGGTGCTCAATGCAGACACTAAGCTTAAGACAACAGCTCGAGATTATCAAGCGCGGTGCCGTAGAGATAATCTCCGGGAAAGAACTCGAACTAAAGCTAGAAGCGAGCATCAAGAATAAAAAGCCGCTTACCATAAAAGCAGGCTTTGACCCTACTGCCCCGGATATTCATCTGGGCCACACCGTACTTTTAAGGAAGCTTAGGCAATTCCAGGAGCTGGGGCATAAGGTCGTATTCCTTATCGGTGATTTTACTGCCCGCATCGGCGACCCTAGCGGACGCTCAGAACTGAGAAAACAGTTAAGCAGGGAAGAGGTAGTTAAGAACGCCGCCACTTATAAAAAACAGGTCTCTAAGGTCCTGGATCTAGATAAGGTCACAGTAGCCTTTAATAGTGAATGGTTCGAGAAGATGTCGGTGCTGGAGATGCTTCGCCTTACTACTCACGCGACCGTCTCCCAGATGCTAGCCAGGGAGGACTTCAGGAAGCGCCTTTCCAATAATGAAAATGTTTCGTTGTTGGAGTTTATGTATCCTCTCCTGCAGGGCTATGATTCGGTCGAGCTCGAGGCTGATGTTGAGCTGGGCGGGACAGACCAGATATTTAATCTCCTGGTAGGAAGGGATATCCAGAAGGATTTTGCTCAAGCTCCCCAGGTAGTGTTGACCATGCCGCTTCTGGAAGGGACTGACGGAGTCCAGAAGATGAGTAAGTCCTACGGTAACTATATCGGCATAAGCGAACCGGCAGGTGAGATGTTCGGCAAGATTATGTCTATATCCGATGAGCTGATGCTGAAGTATTACACCCTTCTTACCGATGAGGATTTGGAGTCGGTAAAAACCCTGCATCCTAAAGAAGCAAAGCTAAGGTTAGCGCAGGATATCGTGCGGCAATACCACGGGGATAAGGCAAGCGCTGTCGCGCGCCTGGAATTTGAGAGCGTATTCTCCCAGAAAGAACTGCCCAAGGATATCGCGCAGTATAAGTTAAAAGATAAAGATACTATAGTTACCATATTGCAGGAGACAGGCCTGGTGAAAAGCGGCAATGAGGCGCGCAGGCTTATCAAGCAGGGAGCAGTTTTCTTTGAGGGCACCAAGATTGACAACGAAGACTTCACCCCGCCGGCTGAAGGTGTCCTGAAAGTGGGCGCGAGGAGATTTCTTAAGATTATCATTTAGAAGGCATATAAATGTTCGATAAGCTTAAACGCATGGATATCTTTACCAGGAACATAATCGTAGTTTTTATCGGCACCTCATTGCTTAACCTTGCTAATTTACTCTGCCAGCTATTGATTGCGCACAGCATAAGTCCGGCAGATTTTGCGGTATTCAATACCCTTATTGCCATATACATGGTTATTTCCCTGCCGTTGACTACCTTACAGATAGCAGTGGTTAAGTACGCTTCGGAGTTCAATGCCCAAAATCAATCAGATAAGGTCCGCTCGCTCTTCTCCTGTTTTCTAAAGAACGCCGTACTGCTTGCATTTCTTACTTTTTTTATCTTTTATTTTTCCTCTCCCTATGTAATGAGCAAGCTTAAAATTACGTTCGCATCCTACGGTTATATTTTAGCGCTATTGCTTGCCTCATCGTGGGTTATCCCGGTCTTTTTAGGGATCCTGCAGGGGCTGGAGCTATTCGGCTGGATGATCTCGATAACTGTCCTGACGGTAGTTTTAAAACTGCTTCTTACGTTTATATTTCTTAGGCTAGGCTGGAGTGTTTTGGGCGCGCTATATGCCCCGTTGATTTCGGCTGCCCTGGAGATTATTATCTGTATTTTTGTCCTGAAGAAATTCTTTTCTTTCAAGCCAATAGAATCAGGGGTTGATTTTAAAAAGATTTTTATTTATCTTTTTCCCGTAGCCGTAAACTCCCTGTGTTTTGTGGCTCTGGTAAGCGCAGATATGATACTGGTGAAATTATTTTTTAACAACGAGGAAGCGGGTTTCTATTCCCTGGCTCAGATGTTAGGCAAGATATTTTTATTTCTTCCGGCTGCGATCAGCATAGTGATGCTTCCCCGCACAAGCGGCCTGCATGCCCAAAATAGCGACACTACCTCAACCCTGAAAAGGTCGGTTATATATGCCCTTATATTAGGTTCTGTGGCGGCGGCAGGATACAATCTTTTTCCAAGCCTCGCGCTGAATATACTCTCCGGAAAAGCGCTTCCCGAATCCATTCTCCTGGGTAGGTTTTTTAGCATCTCAATGACTTTTTTTATGCTCATCTCTATCCTGGCTACGTATTTTCTTTCTATCGAAGACCTGCGTTTTATTAAATATCTCGTTTTTTTTACCCTCTTACAGCTTCTGGGGATATCTGTATTCCATAAGAGCCTCATCCAGGTACAGCTGGTTATGTGCGTAACCGCGGCTATGCTTTTTATCATCCATATGTATCTGGCTGTTTTCAAAAAACCGGTTCAGGAAAAATGCAGAATATAACAGGTAAGGTCTCCGTGCTTATGCCTGCTTATAACGAAGCAGAGCTCATCTCATCCAACATCGAAGAGACCGTAAAGACATTTAATGACTTTGGCTGTTCCTGGGAGCTGATTATCGTTGATGACGGCTCAAGCGACGGCACCTATGAGAAGGCGTTAGCCTGCGCCGCTAAATATTCCGACAGGATAGTTGTTAAAAAGAATTCCTCTAATTCAGGCAAGGGCAGGGCGCTTAAGAAGGCGATTCGTTACGTAAGCGGAGATTACGTTGTTTTCCTGGATGCTGACCTGGACCTGCACCCGGTGTTGATCCGGACGCTCTTTGATATTATGCGCCTGGATAATGCCGATATCGTCATAGGCTCAAAGCTGCATCCTAATTCCAGGGTGAGCTATCCGGTTCAGCGTAAAGTCATCAGCCTGTTTTATTACTGGTTAGTGAGGCTGTTATTTAACCTTCCCTGCCGAGACACGCAGACAGGCCTGAAGTTATTCAAGACAGAGGTGCTGCGCAATGTCCTTCCGCGGCTATTGGTTAAGAAATTCGCCTTTGATATAGAGCTCCTGGCAAACGCGCACCACCTGGGTTATAAGATTGCGGAGGCGCCTATAGTGATTAAGCCGCAAAGGCATTACACCTGGCTCGGGCCAAAGACCACGCTTAAGACAGGCCTCGATACCCTGGCTGTATTCTACAGGATGTTTATCTTAAAATACTATGACCGTATCAATTATCATCGCCACAAAAACCTGGCAAAGGAATTTAGAAGAATGCGTAAGTAAGTGTCTCGAGTTGGATTTTATTGATTTCGAGATCATTATACTGCCGGATTATTCCTTGCAGATGAACCTGGATGAGCGCGTAAGGCTCATTCCCACAGGAGAGGTTACTCCTCCCAGAAAGAGGGATATTGGCATAAGGCAGGCAAGGGGAGATATCATCGCTTTTCTAGATGATGACGCCTATCCCCGCAAGGACTGGCTTAAGAATGCCGTAGAAAATTTTAAGGATGAGTCTGTTGCCGCGGTCGGTGGCCCTGCTGTTACCCCTGATTCAGACAGCCTAATGCAAAAGGCAAGCGGCCTGGTTTATTCTTCGGCCCTGGTAAGCGCTGGCTTTACCTATCGCTATGTACCTAAGAAAAAGATGGAAGTCGAGGATTATCCCTCCTGCAATTTGATAGTGCGTAAATCAGTGCTAAAGGCCCTGGGGGGTTTTAATACTAATTTCTGGCCGGGAGAAGATACGAAATTATGCCTGGATATCAGGTTGATGGGTAAAAAAATAATTTACGACCCCGGGGTTTTAGTATTTCACCACCGCAGGAGCCTAATTTTACCGCACCTGAAACAGGTGGCCAATTACGGCCTTCACCGCGGTTATTTCGTGAAAAGATACCCCCGGACTTCTTTGAAGTTTTCTTATTTCCTGTCCAGCTTATTTGTATTATCTGTTTTTTCAGGCGCGGTTATCTCTTTATACTGGGGGCCGCTAGAAATAATCTATCTTTCCTGTTTGTTGGTATATCTTTTGCTGGTCTTTGTAACCGGAATTTCTAAAGGACTGGTTCTGTTTCCTTTGGTATTTATCGGCGTTATACTTACGCATATAACCTACGGCCTTTACTTCCTAAAAGGCCTAATCCTAAAAAGGCTTCAGGAAGAGTTATGAAAATAATCATCTGCTATCCTCCTTTGTCGAGTGAGAAAGGTTACCCTACCCTGGGGCAGAACCGGCAGTTCCAGTTTTTCAAAGAACCCACCTATATCTATCCGGTTGTCCCGGCCCAAGCAGCTACTTTATTGAAGCGCTCCGGCTATGAGGTGGTCTGGCTTGATTGCATAGCCGAAGGGATATCTTACGATAAATTCATAGAGATTATCCGCAAAGAAAACCCTGATCTTATCGCCTTTGAGACCAAGACCCCGGTAGTAAAGCAACACTGGAAGATAATCAATGATCTTAAGAAAAATGGACCTGGTCCATTTATCGCGCTTTTCGGAGACCACGTAACCGCCTTTCCCGAAGAATCGCTTCAGAATTCTCAAGTAGATTTTGTCCTGACAGGCGGAGACTACGATTTTCTCCTGCTTAGCCTCTGCAATTCCATTTCTCAGGATATGCGTATCGAGTTAGAACCCGGGATATATTACCGGGATAACGCAGAGATTAAGAATAGCGGAGTCTTTAAACTTAACCACGACTTGGATTCACTGCCGTTTATTGATAGAGACCTTACCAAATGGCAGCTTTACGCCCATAAGAACGGTAATTACAAGCGCACCCCCGGCACTTACATCATGAGCGGACGCGACTGCTGGTGGGGGAAATGCACTTTTTGCAGCTGGGTTAATTTTTATCCGCAGTTTCGGGTAAGAAAGCCGGAGAGCGTATTGGATGAGATAGGTATATTAATAGATAAATACCGGGTGCGCGAGGTCATGGATGATACCGGGAG
>CAZKQC010000083.1:0-5996 GCA_964554825.1 uncultured Planctomycetales bacterium | reverse complement strand
GATAGAAAGCAAAAGGTTAAGGCTTCTGGGGGTGCAATATCTGCCGGGCTCCCCGGGCCTCCAGGAGGTAAGCCCGATTTTTAGAAGATTTCTTAAAATAATAACCAAGGAGTAATTTATGCCTAGACGTAAAGATATCAAAAAAGTGCTTATGATCGGTTCAGGTCCTATTATCATTGGCCAGGCCTGCGAATTCGATTATTCCGGTTCCCAGGCCTGTAAGGCCTTGAAGGAGGAGGGGTATTTTACAATACTGGTCAACTCCAACCCCGCCACCATTATGACGGATCCGGGGTTAGCAGACGTTACTTATATAGAGCCGTTGAACATAGAAATGGTGACTAAGATTATTGCCAAGGAGCGTCCGGATGCCATACTGCCTACCCTGGGAGGCCAGACTGGATTGAACCTGGCCTTCTTTTTAATGAAGGAAGGCATCTTAAAGAAATACGGCGTAGAGTCTATTGGGGCTTCGGTGCAGGCTATCTCCTGCGCTGAAGACAGAGAGCTTTTTAAAAAGGCGATGCAGGAAATAGGAGTGGACCTGCCGCGTAGCGGTATTGCTACCAGCGTAGGCGCAGGGCTAAAGATCGGACTGGCGATAGGCTTTCCCTTGATCTTGCGTCCGGCATACTGTCTGGGCGGAAGCGGAGGCTCAATTGCCTACAACAAAGAAGAGCTGGAGAAATTTTTAGATAAAGGGCTGGAGACCAGCCCTGTGCACCAGGTATTAGTCGAACAGTCAGTGTTAGGATGGAAAGAGATAGAGTTTGAGGTGATGCGTGACTGTGCAGATAACGTGATTATGATCACCTCCATGGAGAACGTTGATCCTATGGGTGTACATACCGGAGATAGTATCGTGGTGGCACCTGCCCAGACCTTGACTGCCCAGGAATATACGGACTTTGTCAATCTCTCCAAGAAGATCATCCGCAGGATCGGCATCAGCGGAGGCGGAGCCAATATCCAGTTTGGCCAAAACCCCGATAATGGGCACATAGTGATTATTGAGGTTAACCCCAGGCTCTCCCGCTCTTCAGCCCTGGCCTCAAAGGCCACGGGGTTTCCTATAGCCAGGGTGGCGACGAAACTGGCAGTGGGCCTGACACTTCCAGAGGTGATGAACCAGATTACCGGCAAGACCTCCTCCTTCTTTGAGCCCACAGTGGATTACTGCGTGTTTAAAATCTGCAGATTTACCTTTGAAAAATTTCCTCGCGCCGAGCGGCTCCTGAATACCTCCATGAAAGCAGTGGGTGAGGCGATGTCTATCGGAAGGAATTTCAAAGAGGCCCTGCAAAAGGGGATCCGCTCCACGGAGATATCCCGCTTTGGTTTCGGTGCCGACGGCAAAGATAAGATTACCGATGAAATGCTGGTTAATCCGGACAATGGGCTGCTCAAGCTGATTAAAGACAAGATCCGTCTTCCCAACGACGAGAGGATATTTTATCTAAGATACGCGCTCAAGGCAGGGCTTTCGGTCAATGAGATCTATGAGCTCTCCAGGGTAGACCGTTGGTTCCTGGATAATATGCGGCAGTTAGTGGAAGCCGAAGAGAATATCAAGAAGTTTAAGAATAAAAATGCGGACGATGACCTAAAAATCAATCCGCAGCTGTTGCTGGAAGCCAAGAAAGACGGTTTTTCTGACCGGCAACTGGCATACTTGTTGAATTCCAAGGAGGAGAAGGTGTGTGAATATCGCAAGAAAAACAACGCAAGAGCGGTTTATAAATTAGTGGATACCTGCGCGGGAGAGTTTAATGCCAAACAGCCGTACTTTTATTCTACATATGAAACTCAGGAAGAGGCTCGGACCAGCAACAACAAAAAAGTGGTTATTTTGGGCGGAGGACCTAACCGCATAGGCCAGGGGATTGAATTTGATTACTGCTGCTGCCACGCTGCCTACGCCCTGAAGGAAGAGGGTATTGACAGCATTATGGTGAACTGTAATCCCGAAACCGTATCCACGGATTACGATACCTCTGACCGGCTTTATTTCGAGCCCCTGACCCGCGAAGATATCTTAAATATCATTGAGGTCGAGAAACCTACGGGTGTTATTGTGCAGTTCGGAGGGCAAACCCCGCTGAATCTGGCAGTAGCCTTACGCAAGGCAGGGGTTAATATACTAGGCACCAGTGCCGATAATATCGATATAGCCGAAGATAGGAAGCGCTTCAAGCAGATGCTGGAAAAACTAAACCTGCTGCAGCCGGCTAACGGCACAGCCTTTAATTTCCAAGAGGCTAAAGAGGTAGCCAGAAAGATAGGTTATCCTGTCCTGGTGCGGCCATCTTATGTGCTGGGCGGAAGGGCCATGGAGATTGTTTACGATGAGTCCACGCTTGAAAGATTCATCACCGAGGCAGCCAGTGTTTCGGGAGAGCACCCGGTACTCATCGATAAATTTCTGGAGGATGCCATAGAGGTGGATGTAGATATGATTTCTGACGGCTCAACCTTTGTTATCGGCGGGATTATGGAGCATATCGAGGAGGCGGGGATCCATTCCGGAGATTCGGCTATGGTCTTGCCGGCCTATACCCTCTCTCCCGTGATACTTAACCAGACCAGGGAAGCAACCTCCAAGATGGCCAAGGAATTGAATGTCATCGGCCTGATGAATGTACAGTATGCCGTCAAAGACGAAAAGGTTTATGTGCTGGAAGTCAATCCCCGGGCCTCGCGTACCGTGCCTTTTGTCTCCAAGGCCATAGGCGTGCCTTTAGCTAAGTTAGCCACCAAAGTGATGTTAGGCAAGAAGCTTAAAGACTTAGGTTTTACCCAGGAGATTATTCCCAAACACGTCTCAGTAAAAGAATCGGTATTCCCCTTCAACCGCTTCCCGGGCGTAGATATTATTCTGGGCCCGGAGATGAAATCCACCGGCGAGGTGATGGGGATTGACAAGGACTTTGCCCAGGCCTATATCAAAAGCCAGATTGCCGCCGGCCAGAACCTTCCTAAAAAAGGCAACGTTTTTATCTCTGTGCGGGATAAGGACAAAAGGGCTGTTGTATTTATTGCCAAAAAACTAGAGGACCTGGGTTTTCGCGTTTATGCTACCTCCGGTACAGCTGCGGCCCTGGAGAAAAACGGGATTAAGGTTAAGGTAATGCCAAAGATCACCGAAGGCAGGCCTAACGTGATAGATTTGATGAAAGATGGCAAAATACAGCTGGTGATCAATACCCCCTCGGGGAGGATCCCCAGGCAGGATGAGGTTAAGATCCGCTCGCAGGTCATTCTGTATAATGTCCCCTACACTACCACTATATCCGGAGCGCAGGCTACGGTTAGCGGTATTGAGGCCCTGATAAAAAGAGAGCTGCAGGTAAAATCACTGCAGGAGTATCATAAAGATGCCTCTAGGGCAGGCAGAGGGCAGGAAAGAAAGGTGCACAAAAGAAGTGGAAAAGATAAGCGTAGAAACAAATAGCCGCACAGAGCTGGTTTGCATAACCGATAAGATAGGGGCGGTAGTTTCTAAAAACAAAATCAAGGACGGCGTCTGTTTTATCTTTTGTCCGCATACTACCGCAGGCCTGACGATTAATGAGAACGCCGATCCTTCTGTGCAACATGATATCGCGGATACCTTAAGCCGGGTTATCCCGCAAGACCGTGGTTACACGCACGCTGAGGGTAATTCCGACAGCCATATCAAGTCTTCTCTTCTGGGCACCACACTCAGTATTTTTATCGAATCCGGCAAACTTTGCCTAGGCAGATGGCAGGGTATATATTTCTGCGAGAGCGACGGGCCGCGTTCAAGGGAAGTTTGGATTAAGTTAATAGACGGCAGGTAACAGTCAACAGCGAGGGGCGCAGGATAAAATGCCGGAGCTGCCGGAAGTAGAGACTATAAAACGGGAATTAGAGAGGGCGCTCATAGGTAAAAGGATCGCTGAGGTCTGCGTGCTTAATCCCCTGGTGGTGAAGGAGCCTTCCGTAGCCAAGTTTAAATCCGGGCTGGAAGGCGCGAGCATAAAAAGGATATTGCGCAGGGCCAAGGTTCTAATATTAGAGCTCTCCAGCGGCAAGGCCCTGGTTATACATTTAAAGATGACCGGCCAGCTTGTATACCCGGGTTGTGGTAAGGATGCCAGAGTTATCTTCCGTTTATCCAGAGGGGAAACTCTGGATTTTAATGACCGCAGGTTGTTTGCAGAGTTGCGGCTTTTGGATGACTGGCACAGCCTTAAGTTTATCCAAAACCTCGGGCCTGAGCCGTTTGATTTAACATCCGCTGAATTTAGCTCTATACTGCTTAAGAAAAAAACCAAGATCAAGCCGCTCCTTATGGACCAGACATTTATCTCTGGGGTAGGTAATCTCTACGCAGCTGAAGCGCTATTTCGGGCCAGGATTAATCCCCAGAGGCCTGCGAACAGCCTTTCTGACAAAGAAAAAGAAGCCTTGTTAAAACAGCTAAAGCAGACCCTGCTGGAGGCAATAGAGCACAAAGGTTCTTCCATAGATCAGTATGTGCAGTTATCCGGGGCCCAAGGAGATTATGCCAGATACCATAAGGTATACGGCAGGGAAGGTAAGCCCTGCCCGGTCTGTAAGGGGCCGATTAAAAGAACCAGCTTGGGCGGCCGAGGCACTTATTTTTGTCCCCGCTGCCAAAGATAAAGATGAAAAGACGCCTGGAGATTAACGGTATTATTATCGTCCTTGCCTTTCTGCTGATGATCATTTTCCCCTCCCTGTTTTTTAGGAAGGAACAACTCTTTTATTATGATGAATTAGCAGAGATTTTCGGAGTCGCCCTTATCCTGCTTGGCCAGCTTCTGAGGACCTCTGCCCGGGGCTACAAGTCGGAATACTCCAAGCAAGGGCAGTCTTTGATTCAAGATGGGCCTTACAGTCTGGCGCGCAACCCTATGTATCTGGGCATACTGTTAATCGGCTTAGGGGTAGTGCTTGTGCTTTTTAAATGGTGGGTAGGAGGTGTTTTTCTGTTTATTTTTATCCTGCGCTATGTATCGCTGATCTTTAAAGAGGAGAGAAAACTTTTAAAGATCTTTCCCGTAGACTATCCCCGCTACCGGCGTCAGGTTCCGCGCCTCCTGCCTCATGCGCAACTGCTCTTAAAAAGAGACGTCAGGGAATACCTGCCCTTGAAATTATCCTGGCTGAAGAAAGAGATTGGCACGATCCTGGTAGTGCTTTTGTTGACGCTTGCCCTGGAATCCTGGGAAGATATAAAAACAGGGAGTTTTAAAATATACCTTGAAGAGGCCGTGGGGATATTGCTGGTAATCGCGTTATTCGTATGGCTGACAGTTTATTTAGAGAGAAGAACAGGTGCAGATAAAGACAGCATTTCAGTTAAAGGCCAGGTTAGTTGAGAATACCCGAGTTAAGGGCGCTTATTGGCGCTGCGTGCTTAGTGCGCCCCAGATAGCAAGATTAGCCCTGCCAGGACAATTTATAAATCTTAAACTGGAGAATGATCCCGGGCCGCTTTTACGCAGGCCTTTTAGCATCCAGAGGGTGCGCGCAGGCAGAATAGAGGTCTTGTATGAGGTTCTGGGTCCAGGCACGGTGATTTTTTCCAGCAAGCAAAAGGGGGAACGCCTGGATGTTATCGGTCCTCTGGGTAATGGTTTTGCGATCCCGCGCCTGCGGCCGGGGACCTGCTCTATTATTGTTGCCGGCGGTATGGGGGTGGCCCCTTTGAGTTTCCTGGGAGAAAGATTAGCGCAAATCCGGGAGCAAAGAACCAAAAACAAAAATATAGTTTTAATTGGCGCGAAAACAAAAGGTCAGATCCTCTGTGAAAAAGATTTTATAGATTCGGGTTATAGTGTTAAAATAGCTACTGATGATGGCAGCAGGGGCTTTGGGGGTTATGTCTCTAATTTGCTAAAGAAAGAGCTCTCAGCCTTAAGCCTTAAGCCCTCAGTTATTTATGCCTGCGGTCCAAAACCGATGCTAAAGGAAGTCGCGTCTATTAGCAAGAAGCATAATATACC
>CAZKQC010000082.1:0-6098 GCA_964554825.1 uncultured Planctomycetales bacterium | reverse complement strand
TAATCGTATAGTCAGCCATGCCGTCGGCAACCAGGACTATATATTTCATACCTTCTTCTCCAGCGTTTTAAATAAGCGCCTTGCTAATTCTTTCTTGCCCTTTACTTTAACAATACCTTCTTTTTTATCGATAATAAATGCCCGGTAAGGATCGAGCTGGTTCGCTACTACCACCTCTGCCTTGCTTTTATCCCCAGCTAATATCGCCCTGCGCACCAGCGTAGCATCTGATACCCCTGCCTCCAGCTTAAAAATCACTATCTTTGCTCCTGCGCAAAGCTGTCTTATGGAATCAATGATCTTGGGCAGAAGCTCCAGCTCTATCTTTAGCCTGCTTCCGGAACCAAGCTTACCCCTGACTTTTATAACCGGCTTAAAGTCAGAAACTGCCGCGGAGTGTATTATCAGGTCATACCTGTGAGACTTCAGTTCTTTTATGACCATGCTCTTAAGTTCCTGGAAGAACGCAAAACGCACTATGCGTATTGATTTAGGCAGAGAGCAGGCCTGGGCTGGGCCCAAAAACAAGGTTACCCTTGCTCCCCGCCTGAGAGCCTCCTTGGCCAAAATTATCCCGGTCTCGCCGGTAGCAATATTACTGATTACCCTTACCCTATCCAAAGCCACCCAGGTAGGGCCGGCAGTAATTAGGACTTTTTTATTCTTTAAATGCACTGGCCTATCTCTTTCAATATAGACTCGAGCCGAGGCTTTACTACCCTGGGCTCTTTTATACTCTTTATTGCCCGGTCAGGGTCTTTAAGTCCGTGGCCGGTGAGGATACAGACTATTTTTTTAACCCTTCCTTTTGTCTTTTTATCTTTCTTGAAGTAATCTCTCCTGGAGAGTTTTAATAATCCGGCAATGGAAGCAGCTGAAGCCGGCTCTACAAAAATCCCCTCCCGGGATGCCAATAATTTGTAGGCAGCAAGAATCTCATTATCAGAGACCATGTCAATCAGTCCGCCTGACTCATCACGCGCATTCTCTGCCTGCTCCCAGCTCGCAGGATTACCGATACGTATGGCAGTAGCGATTGTCTTGGGGTTTTTTATCGGATGCCCCCTGACAATAGGGGCCGAGCCTTGCGCCTGGAAACCAAGCATCCTGGGAAGCGATCCTATCTTACCGGCCCGTTTATATTCTTTGTAACCTTTCCAATAAGCGGTAATATTTCCGGCATTGCCCACAGGCATAACCTGAAAATCAGGGGCCTGGGTAAGGCTATCGCAAATTTCAAAACTTGCCGTTTTCTGGCCCTCGATACGATAAGGATTAAGAGAATTTACCAGAGTGATAGGGTATTTAGCGGTTATATCTTTTACCAGCTCAAGCGCCGCGTCGAAATTACCGTCTACAGCCAGGACCAGGGCGCCATGGATAAGCGCCTGGCTGAGTTTTCCTAATGCGATTGCGCCCCTGGGAATAAGCACGATACATCTCAGGCCCGCCCTTACCGCATATGCCGCTGCAGAAGCAGAGGTATTACCTGTCGAAGCGCACATAACCGCAGATGAGCCTTCTTCGCAGGCCTTGGAAATAGCCATGGTCATTCCCCTGTCCTTAAAAGAACCGGTCGGGTTTAGCCCTTCGTATTTTAGATAAACCTCAACTCCGCCCCCGACTAGCCCGGAGAGGTAACCGGCATAAATTAAAGGCGTATTCCCTTCGTTCAGGGTGATTACCGGAGTCTTTGCCGTTACCGGAAGGTATTTTCTATACTTAGCAATTACGCCGTTATAATTTGCGGTTTTCTTCATCATAATTCCTCTATTCTTATTGCCACCGATTTTTCCTTTATGGAATCCAGGCGGTCTATATTCTCCAGGGCTAAACGCAGGTTCTTTTCCTTTGCCCCGTGTATCACCATCACTATCGGCACAACCTTACTTCTATGCCTCTCCTTCTGGGTCACCGAAGCAATACTGATACTAGATTTAGAGAGCACTCCGGATATCTTAGCCAAAACTCCCGGCTTATCCACTGCCATAAAACGTATGTAATAACGGCTTTCGATCTCGTCTATCTTGCGCAGTTTCTTTATGGACTTATCTACGCCTGTATGCAGAGTAGACCGGAATAGGCCAGCCTGGATATTGCCAGCCGCATCTACAAGGTCGGAGACTACTGCTGAGGCGGCAGACAGCTGTCCGGCGCCAGGCCCGTAAAACAAAAGGTCACCGGCCAAATCAGAAGATACATAGATGGCATTAAATATGCCGTTCACTGAGGCTAAAAGGTGTTTCTGGGATATCAACGTAGGATGCACCCTTACCTCAAGCTCCCCTCTTTCTTTTTTGGCAATGGCCAGGAGTTTTATGTTAAATCCCAGCTCCTTGGCATAGTTTACATCTGCCAAAGAAACGCGCGAAACACCCTCCACGAATATATCCTCCATACTGACTAACCTGCCGAAACAAAGGTATACGAGGAGGATCAACTTATGGGCAGAATCCATCCCCTCGATATCCAGGGTAGGGTCTTTTTCTGCGAAGCCCTTTGCCTTAGCCTCACGAAGCGCATAGTTAAAGTCGCAATTGCTATTAGACATCTCGGAAAGCACAAAATTGGAAGTGCCGTTAACGATACCGAAGATCCCGGAGAACTTATTGGCCACCAGCCCTTCGCGCAGCGATTTTATGATAGGTATGCCTGCGCCTACGGAGGCCTCAAAATATATATTCTTACCGCGGTCACGGGCAATAGCGAAAAGCTCCCTTCCTTCCTGGGCCAGCAGAGCCTTATTTGCGGTGACCACATTCTTGCCTCTCTTGAGGGCGTCTATTATGTATTCCTTTGCCGGATGTATCCCTCCGATCAGTTCCACTACAACATCTATCTGCGGGTCATCGATTATCTCCCTGGCGTTTTTGGTAAGGAGTAAATTACCCAACCTGACGTTTCTCTTGGAGCCGGTATCCTTATCACAGACCCGCTTGATATTAAACTCCAGACCTATCTTATCGCTTAAGAAAGCCTTTCTCTCCCGCAGTATCTTAATTACCCCGGAACCGACATTGCCAAAGCCGATTAAACCTATATTGATTTTTTTCATTCGTGATCCTTTCTAAAAACTATCAGCAAGGTTTTCTCAAATAATACGATACCGTGTCGCAAACTATCTTCTTATGCTCATCGTCTATCGCTAAAAATGAAAGCCTGGTATCGTAAATTAAGCCCTTGGTAACTTCCACAGAATCCACTACCCTGGCTACAATCATAATCGGGTTCGGGTCAAAAGGCAGCCTTATCTCTAAAGCAATGTGTGTCCCGGGTTTAAAAAACCTGTTAGTGGTAAGCAAGACGCCGCCCAGGCTTAAATTCTTCGTCTGGGAGACGTCTATGTTGTCGACTTCGTCAAGAACCCTATAAGAAACGATAAAGCGGGCGTTTATGCGAGGATGTTTCCTTCTTTCCGTTCCAGAGTATGACATTAAGGCCTCCTTACGGTTTAAAAATTACCGACTTTTCCATCTTTCCCGTACAGGCAGGTACCATCTGCATTAGGCAGATGGTACCGACTTGCCAATCTGTACGTTAAGGTAAATCGGGGCGACAGGACTTGAACCTGTGACCTCTTGAACCCCATTCAAGCGCTCTAGCCAAACTGAGCCACGCCCCGCTTTGCAATATACCGTTACAGCAAGCAAAGCGGTACTAACGGCTTACCTGCTATTTAGTTTAGTAAGACGTTAGTACCTTACGTTCTCCAATATACCGTTACAGCAAGCAAAGCGGTACTAACGGCTTACCTGCTATTTAGTTTAGTAAGACGTTAGTACCTTACGTTCTCCAATATACCGTTACAGCAAGCAAAGCGTACTCAATATTCTATATATAAGCCATATGAATATTGAGTACTTCCGCTTTTACTCCTCTTTTCTCTCTCTTCCCATCAAATCCTTCACTGCCTTGAGAGGAGATTTATTTTTATAAAGAACGTTGTATACTTCCCGCACTATAGGCATCTCTACCTTATACCTAAGGCTTAAATGATAAGCAGATTTGGCTGTAGGCAGCCCTTCGGCAACCATCTGCATATGGCTTTTTATCTGCTGTAAAGACTTACCCCTGCCGATTTGTTCTCCCACGAATCTATTGCGGCTGTAAGGGCTGATGCAGGTAGTCACTAAATCGCCCAGCCCGCTTATCCCGCTGAAAGTGCTGCTTCTGGCCCCCATAGCGCTGCCGAGCCTGGATATTTCAGCCAGGCCGCGTGAGAGAAGCGCAGCCTTCGTATTAGTTCCAAATCTTAAGCCATCGGATATCCCGCAGGCAATAGCGATAATGTTCTTAAAGCTTCCTCCCAATTCCACGCCGATCACATCACTGTTAGTGTAAAGCCTGAATTTATCTGAGATAAAAATATCCTGGAGATATTTTCTTGTTCTCTTATTGTAAGAGGCAACCACCGCAGCCGTAGGGATACCTAAGGCTACCTCATGAGCTATTGTAGGGCCTGAGAGCACCGCCAACTTAACATTGCCCAGTTCTTCCCGTATCACTTCGGACATGCGCTTAAGCGATCCTATCTCTATACCCTTGATTACGCTTAAATATATAGCCTCAGCGGGAAATTCCTGCCTTTTTATTTTCTTTAAGACGCTGCGCAGGTATTGCGAAGGCACAGCCAGGATTACCAGATCTGCCCGGGAGAGCGCCTGGGCTAAGTCATGCGTGATTTTTATCTCTTTGGGGATTTTGATCTTCGGTAAGAATCTGGTATTGACCCTCTTCTTATCGAGGTATTTAGAATACCCTGCAAACGCGCCCCAAAGGGTTACCTGGAAGGCTTTCTTAGAAAGCAATATTGCCAGGGTTGTGCCCCAGCCGCCGTCACCTAGAACCGTTATCCTGGGCTTTTTCATCTTCTGCCTTATGAGGAGGAAAATGTTTCTCTATATATTCGCCCTCAACCTCATTTCTTTCTTCCCGGGTAATAAAATGGATCCCTACCCTATAGGTGCTGTCTTCTTTGGCTCTACCCTTACTACCTTGCCGATAATGCCGTTTTGATAAACCAGGCTGCTCTTCTCGATATCCTGACAGATATTCAGGGTATCCCTGTCAAATACAAGCCAGAGTATGTCTTCGGGTTCTACCTTCTGTTTTATGGTGCATAAAAGCCCGGTCTTACTCACGTTGGAGGTATAACCCTGCAGCAATTTAGTTATAGTCTCCTTCTTACACACCTTGTAATCAAGGGGCGTTACATAATCTAATCTTACAAATTGCCTACGCTCGGGCCCGGTATAAGATTCAGTCATAGTAATCCCTTAACGTAACGCAAGGGGCTTGGGCTTATTCGTGCGCATCTTCGCTAAATCCCAGCTATACTCATACAGATGCAAGCCTTTACTGACGGCGATAATCTCTCCGTCTCCTACCCCGATCTCTTCTGCCATATATTGTTTAACCAGCTGCAAACCGCCTAGATTAGAGGGAAACCCTCCCCACAGATCCCAGGAGCGGAAATAAAGTATAAAATGCAGCTTGCCATAACGCACCCTGGTATCAATCAAACGCAGGCAGGGCGGGTCAGCCAGTTTTATATCAGTAGGCATCCCTATCTCCATGATCGCCTGATTTGTCCCATACCCCTGCTCTTTATAGATCTTTATGACTTCTTCTATCTGGTTTACGCTAAGCGGCATCTCTTTGCTCATCTTGCTGCCTGTTACATTCTCTTTAACCTCTGTCTTTGGTTCGATGAGCCTGCCGACGAGCCGCTCCCCGTATGTATAATCCTCTGTTTCGGTCTTCGCGCCGGTCATCAGGTAACTCAGATAGCTCTGAATATACTCCATATCGGTAGGCGCCGGTATACTCATCCCCTCCGGGATTATGGGTATTATCTGATGCGATGGCTTTTTAACCTTCACTACCACGAAATCAAATTCAAGCCTGCGCTGGCCTTCATAGCTTCCGCGGGTGATCTTATAAACATGGCCTTTATCCAGAATCTCACTCAAGGTCTGAAACCAGGCGTCATCCAGGTCAAAGGCATTGATAAAGACGGGTTCTAAGAATTCTTTTTCGGACATATACGTTTTCCTTTTGCCAACACTTAAACGGGTGATCGGAATCGAACCGACATA
>CAZKQC010000081.1:0-6125 GCA_964554825.1 uncultured Planctomycetales bacterium | reverse complement strand
GGGAATATAAAGGCAGAGATACCTTACAAAGATAATAAGATAGAAGGCGTAGCCAGATATTACTACGAAAACGGAAGGCTGGAGACGGAGCAGGGTTATAAGATGGGTTTGCGCGATGGACTCCTGCGTTCCTATTACTCAAACGGCAATGTTAAGTCCGATAGTTTATATGTACAAGACAGGCTGGAGGGAGTAGTGCTTAATTATTACGAAAACGGTCAGCTGAGGTCCGAGAAGCCTTATAAAAACGGCCTGGCGCAGGGGGTGTGGAGGTTCTTTTTCGAAAACGGTAAAATCAAAGCCGAGGTGCCTTTTGTTAACGGCAAACTTGAGACCATGTGGAAGTATTATTTTGAAAATGAAGATGACGACGAAGAGCCTTTGGGTGAAGGGCAGGAGGCCCGGGTTTTCATACTTGGTCCTGGCAAATGAAAAGAGTATTCTTGAGCTTTGCCTGCGAAGACAACCTGTCGGTAAAAAAGATTTTGGCGGAATTGAAAAGGCTATGCTGCGCGCTGGATTTCTATGAAGGCGATCTTGGCCTGGATAGCGAGAGTGAGGCTAGCGTAGCTGTTAAGCAGGAGGTAGGAGAAAAGATAGCGCACTCGGATATAACAGTATGCTTAATAGGGAATAATACCCATCTAAGCAGTTTGGTGAATATAGAGCTTAACAAGAGCCGCAATAAAGGCAATAAAATTATCGCCATGGCCTTGAAGGGAATAACCAGTGCAGTCCTGCCGCAGGTAATTAAAGAAGAAAACATAACTTTTTATCCCTGGAATCCCCGGAGGCTCTCCGGGCTGATAGAAGAGAAGGGCGCGGACTCTCCGATAAGCTCCTACAAGATAAAATAAAAAAACCAAGGTTAGAATATGGTTGTGAAAAATCAAGATAAGGTCAGGTCGACAACCAGAGACTTGAGGTATTTTGTATTCGGTATTCTTATCCTGTATCTATTGGGGTGTTTTATCCTGTCGCTGACCCTTGAGTTCTTTAAAGAATGGGGTCTGGTAGACAGGGGCGCAAACGGGGTATATTTCACCCTGGACGATTCAAATATTGAGCTGATAGATTTCTATAACGTATTTAATGTCCTCAGACTCATTTACCTTAATTTATTCAGGGCCTATCCCGTATTTATCTTGTTACTGAGCGTATTATTGTTTCTTGCGTTTATCTGGGCTACTTCTTATTCCAGGAAGAGGAAAGAGGTTAAGACCGAGGATAGCCAGACAGGAAAACAAGTAGATTTTGGACTTAGGCCTTCTATCGTTGATTTTGTTATTTTGCATTTAGCAGGCTCAACTAAAGAAGAAGTCTTATCCGGGCTCTCGAGGTTTGCCAAAGAGAAAGGCCTGATAAAGAATCAGCAATACCTGTATGAAAGATTCCTGGAGAAAGAGAGGATGGGCTCCAGCGCTATAGGTAACGGTATTGCCCTGCCAGAGGCCTGTTTTTTGGAAATGAGCCAGCACCACGCAACCATTCTTTGCAGAACAGATGCGGTAGACTTTGATTCCTTTGACGGAAAACCGGTATCGATCATCCTGGCATTTTTATGCACAGAAAAGAAAGATATCTCTAAGTTTGAATCCATGTTGCGCCTGGTTAATTCATTGAAATCAGACAAATACAGGGATAAGTTTATGGAAATAGATACTGAGGGGGAGATGTATTGTTTGTTAGAGGAAATATCCCTGCAGAAGCCTTTTGACTAGCGCTGGACCGTATAGGCGCTATGAGTAAAGATTTTTATTTCTTTTTTCCCCCGAGCATATTTTTGCTTGGGTTTTTTGTTTTTAAGCGTTATAATAAAGAGTTACATTTAAAAAAAATAGAAGGTTGGGAGGCTATATGAGCGAATCGATTAAAGGGACAAGGACGGAGAAAAATCTTCTGGCAGCATTTGCCGGAGAGTCACAGGCGAGGAACAGGTATACTTATTTTGCCAGCGCTGCCAGGAAGGAAGGCCTGGAGCAGATTGCCAATATCTTTGCGGAGACAGCGGAAAACGAGAAAGAGCATGCCAAGGTCTTCTTCAAGCACCTGGAGGGAGGGGATGTCGAAATCCTGGCCAGCTATCCTGCCGGCGCTATAAAAGATACCCTGGATAACCTCAAAGCAGCAGCGGCAGGCGAAAATATGGAATGGACAGTTCTTTATTCTGACTTTTCCAAGACCGCCGCACAGGAGGGTTTTAGAGAGGTATCCAGGTCTTTTGAACAGATCGCCAAGGTAGAAAAGTTCCACGAATCCAGATACAGAAGATTAATCAGTAACCTGGAGAATAAGGAGGCCTTCAGGAAGAAAACAGCAGTAAAATGGCACTGTATCAACTGCGGTTATGTATTTGAAGGTAAGGAGGCCCCCGGGGAATGCCCTGCCTGTAAACACCCGCAGGCATTTTATGAAGTTTTGGCGGAGAATTTCTAATCCTTAAATTTATGAAAGCATTCCTGATAGGGTTGTTTTTTATCCTTGCTTTATCCGTATTGTTAGGTATAGGTATTTTACTGTTTCCCCTGCTGTTAGTCCTCGCGTTTTTTATACGGCTATTAGTAATTTTCTTTCTGGTTGCTTTTGCCATATGGCTATTAGGGAAATTTATTATTTTTTCCTGGGAGAAGCTGTTTAATAGGGTTAAATAGCGTCGATATAAATGGATAAAATCAGGGTACTCTTAGTGGATGATGAGCCGGATCTTCTTCTGGTTATGGGTAAGACCATTGAATCCTGGGGATATAAGTTAATCCAGGCCTCCAGCGGCAGAGATGCGATAACTGCAATCAAAGATAACAAGGCAGATATCATAGTCCTGGATTACCTCATGCCCGACCTTAACGGCATAGATACCCTCAAAGAAATAAGGAAGATAAACGCCAAGATACCGGTGGTCATGTTTAGCGCCCATCAGGGAGGCGTGCCTATCAAGGGCACGGAAAACCTGGGGATCAATGTCTTTGTGCCTAAGTCCAGCGCCGAGACTACCTTAAGGGTGGCTATCAGCATGCTTGAGGGTAACGTAGGGAAAAAAGTCTCTTAAGGGTATGTTCCCGCTGCTTAAAAAGGTATATAATTTTTATTGCCATGAATGCTGCTGGCCTTACTCGTTATCATTCGCACTCACCCCGGTTATCTATTGGTTGGATTTTGTTGTTGAACGTAACCGTACCCCCTGGGCGAGCTTTATTGCTTACGCAGTAATCCTTAGCTACTATATCTACAATCTTTATCTTTATGCCGGCGCTAAGATGAATCCCAGGCCAGATACCTTCTTTATAAAATTCCTTTCGGTTAAGATTTTGATCTTAGGGTTATTGTTGTTATACCTTAGCTGGAGAGTAAGTTATGCCTGATTTCGGGGTGGGGCTGGATAAAGAGAGGCAGCTGTTTGAAAAGATGAAGGAGCTGGGCATACGCCAGGAGGATATTACAGAGACCTTCCTGCGTTCCAGAGGGCCTGGCGGTCAGAACGTCAATAAAACCTCTACATGTGTATATCTCAAGCATATTCCTACCGGAATCGAGGTTAAATGCCAGAGAGAGCGTTCGCAGTCATTGAATCGCTACGTCGCCAGGCAGATTTTACTTACGAAGATCGAGAATCTTCTATTGGGTGAATTATCCCGTCAGCAGCAGCGTATCGAAAAGATCAGGCGCCAAAAACGCCGGCGCTCGCGCCGGGCTAAGCTTAAAGTCCTGGAGGCAAAGCACAGACAATCCCAGAAGAAGCTCTTGCGCGGCCCGGTGCGCGATATAGAGGTTTAGTTGTTCAGGGGGTCTTTTCCGATAGTTGTTGCATAATGCCCTGGATTTGGTAAGATGAAGTGAGACGTGGTCCCGACAGCTAAGCGCTTCGGAGATTCCCGCTGGCGCGGGATTAATTCGCAGACAGCCTGCGGCTTACAACTTATGTCGTGCTTCGCACCCCATAAGTTGTCTGCTCATTAAGGAGGTGTACTATGATGATGGGTGCTTCTAGACTTATAGGTACCTTTGCTATTTTGCCTGCGTCTATTCTTCTGACTATTAGTTTCTTTGTGTTGGTCCTGCTGCGTAAGACCGAAGGAAGCGGCCTTAAGGCCTTTGGCTATGTGGTTGCTGCCCTGCTTTGGGCTTCTACGCTTTTAGTTTTCTCTATGGGGATCTATGTACTTTCTACAGGCAGGCATCCCATGATGAAGATTATGGGGGGGATGAATTGCTCTTCCTCTCAAATGATGAGGGGCCCGATGCTGGGTTCGATGATGATGCAGCACTCCCAAGATGAACCTGCAAAGACCCAGATGAAGGGCCGTTAAATTAGGAGGAGTAATGTCTGAAGTTAAAGAGCTGGTAATAAAAGATCTGAATGCCGAAGAGTTTATTGCTCAGAAATCAAAGGAGATATCAGATGCCGTGGGCGCAGGGCTTGCGGTTAACGCCCTTTCCGGAGGAGTGGATTCATCCGTAGTTACTATGCTCGGGAATAAGGCCCTGAGGGGAAGGCTTAAGACATATTTTATAGAAAATGGGCTGATGCGTAAGGATGAGCCGCAGGATGTGGTAGCGATGTTTAAGAAGCTGGGGGTGGTGGTTGAAGTAGTGGATGCCCGCCGGGAATTCTTTGCCGCGCTCACCGGCTTGACCGATCCGGAGAAGAAGAGAGAAGCCATAACCCAGGTCTTTTATAAAGAGGTATTCGGGAAGCTGGTAAGAAACAGCAGCGCGAAGTTTCTGCTGCAGGGTACAAATTACACAGACATAGAAGAAACGGTGGCCGGTATTAAGAGACAGCATAATATACTGGAACAGCTGGGTATTGATACGCAGGCCAGATACGGTTACAAAGTAATCGAACCCCTGGTGCAGCTGAGAAAGCCGGCAGTACGCCTGTTAGCTAAGACATTAGGTCTGCCTGAGAAGATGTATAACCGCCCTCCTTTTCCCGGGCCTGCCCTGGCAGCCAGGATAATCGGGGAGGTTACCCCCGAGAGGGTGGAGGTGGTAAGGGCTGCCACTTATATCGTCGAAGAAGAATTAGCCCAGACCTGGGCATTTCAATATCTTGCGATTCTGCACGAAGACAAGGTCACGGGCATACGGGATGGCAAGAGGGATTTTGGTTTGCAGATAGAGGTGAGATGCTGGGAGAGCAGCGATGCCAAAACAGGCAGCCCTACCAGGCTTTCTTTTGATATCCTGGAAAAACTATCTTCCAGGATAACCGCTTCTGTCCCCGGGGTGACGAGTGTTACCTATAATATTACCAGCAAGCCTCCCTCAACCATAGAGGCTGTGTGAGTTATATCATGAGAAAAGAACTCCTATTCCTTGTTTTATCCTGCCCGCTTATCTTTAGTTCTGGGTGCGAGACTCTTTCTGCTTTCAGGGAGGGCCAGGTTAATATGCAGGATGTAGTGCTGATGACCAAGACTATGCCCGCGGAGAAACCTGCCCCGGAAAAGCAGCCCGGGGAATCATGGATGCATAAGGCGGATATGTGGGCCAGAGAGGTTTTGTGGTAGAGCGGTAAATATTCCTTAAAAAGGAGAGGGCTCATGAGTCAAGCGAGCGGGGTGAGTTTTATCAGCGGGATTGTATCGCTTTTATTGATAGTCTGGTTCATCACTTTTACCGTGTTGGTGGTAATAAAATTAAACAAACTCATTGAATTATTAAGGGAAAAAACAGCCGATTAGCCGTAAATCTGCCCACCTAATATCAACCTGCCTTATTTTACGCAAGCCTATATTTTTTATTAAGTTATAATATAATTAAGCCGGTTTTCTTAATTGACAGAAAGTGAATTTTACTATATAATTACTCTTCTATATGGAACTAAACGAAATCATTGAACAAAGGAAGGCAAAGTTTAACTCTTTGCAGGCCAAAGGCATACCTGTCTATGACAGGCCTGACCCAGAGCGTATTGATATCGCTTCTGCCCTGGATAACTTTCAGGAAGCCAGGCGCGTGAGCCTGTGCGGCCGCGTGATGGCTAAACGTTCTCACGGCAAAGCTGTTTTTCTGGACCTTAAGGACGCAACCGCCAAGATTCAGCTCTATCTTAAAGAGAGTGTTGTCGGTCGAGACCGGTTCAGCATATTTGAGGACGTTGATATTGCCGACATCATTAATAT
>CAZKQC010000080.1:0-6367 GCA_964554825.1 uncultured Planctomycetales bacterium | reverse complement strand
GAAATAGACCTTTCTGCTAAACGCATTATCGAAGTGGTATCTCGGCAGAGGAATCATGCAAGTTTTGAGGTTGCGCTGACAGGATAATTCGTAATCCTTAAAGTTAATATAGCTGAAGTAGTGGAGATCGGGCCTGGCGGTGAAGTAAAAAGAGAAAGGTTATAAAAGGAAAAGGCTATGTTAGGATTGCAGGGATTGGCTACAGGCATAGGCAGCCTTCCTCATCAGGAGGCCAGGGCGGCGCTGGACCTGATTTTTAAATACTGCCCCGAGATACCTTTTTGGCCGCAGCTGCCCAAGCGGGATATCCGGGAAGGGATGGTCGCGCAATTTAGCGAAGGGTTACCTTGTATCAAAGTAACAGATAAAGGAGTTCTTTTCGCTGCCGATAACAGAGAAGAAGAGCTAGGTAAATTCTATGAGAAGATTATAAACAAGGATATAGAATATTTTGCGATCAGCCCTGATTTTAGCCAAGGGTTGTATGCATTTAAGCAAAGATTGCGTAAATCTAATCTGAACCCGATAAGAGAGATCAAGTGTCATGTTGTAGGCCCGTTTACTTTTGCGGCAAGTTTTAAGGATAAAAACGGTAAAGCGCTATTGCATGATTCCGATATGATGCAGGCAGTTACAGAGGGCCTGATAATGAAGGCGCTCTGGCAGATAAAGTTCCTGGAAGAATTCGGCAAGAGAATAATCGTGTTTATTGATGAGCCCTATCTGGGTTGTTTCGGCTCTGCCTACACGCCCTTAGACAGAGAAGACGTAGTTAAGGTTTTAGAAGGATTTACAAAACGCATAATTGGTGCAGGGGGAGTGAGGGCAGGCGTGCATTGCTGCGGTAATACTGACTGGTCTATCTTTACGGATATAGATACCCTAGAGATTATTAATTTCGATGCTTTTAATTACCTGGATAAATTGTTACTTTACGCCGCTGATTTGAAAAGATTCTTTGATAATGACAGGATATTATGCTGGGGGATTGTGCCCACTCAGGAGTTTAATGACAGGATAACTATAGATGAGCTGGTTAAGAAGATCAACGACGGCATCGATATTTTGGCGAAGAAAGGCGTAGAGAAGAATAAATTATCGCAGAATTTGCTTTTGAGCCCTGCCTGCGGCCTGGGGACGCTGGATACCGGTAAGTCTGAGCGTATCTTGAAGCTGCTTTCCGATACCTCAGAAAAGATAAGAAAATAAACGGGAAAAATAAAGTATTTGACAAAACGGCTATAAAATCATATCATAGATATCTGCTTTTTGTCTGTTTCCAATAAGGAGCTTGTATAGATGAAGGAGATACGTATTCACGCTAGGGCAGGCCAGGGCGCGATCACCACCGCAGCACTCTTGGGCTATGTATATTTTTTGAAGGGTATGTACCCCTATGCCTTTCCGCATTTTGGGGCAGCCCGCATGGGCGCGCCCATGAATGCCTTTGTGCGCGTGGACTCCAAACCCGTGAGGCTGCGCAGCCAGATCTATGAGCCTGATTACCTGATTATTGTAGATGCCACGCTTATGCGCGGATTCAACTGTTTTTCCGGACTCAAGAATAATGGCGTGGCTATTGTTAACGAAAGGGAAGGAATAGAGATCCCTAAATTAAAGACAGGCCAGAAAGTATTCGTACTTCCCGCCAATGAGATCGCCATGAAGACCATAGGCCGTCCCCTGGGCAATACCGCGCTTTTAGGGGCATATGCGGCGGCAACAGGAGAGATTGACTTGAAAGACCTGCTTGAGGCGATAAAAAAGAGGTTTGGCGGAAAAGCGCTGGAGGGGAATCTTCAGGCAGCGACTCAGGGTTTTGATTTTGTGAAAAATAAGAGGTAAGTATGTTCGGTCCGCTTACGTCAAAATCAGGCACGAGCAAAAACAATAAAACCGGTTCTTGGCGCACGGAATCCCGGCCTAAGTTTCTGAAGACCAACTGCATAGCCTGTAAGATGTGCCGTATCGTTTGCCCCGAAGGCTGTATTACCGGCACAGAAAAGAATACCTATGATTGCGACTATGCGTTTTGTAAAGGTTGCGGTAACTGTGCGATGATCTGCCCTAAGCAGGATATCACTATGATTAAGGAAGAGTAAGGGGTAAAGATGAAAGAGTTTTTAGAGGGTTCCAAGGCGGTAGCAGAGGTGGTTGGGCTGTGCAAGCCTGGGGTGATCTCTGCCTATCCCATCACCCCCCAGACGCATATAGTAGAAGAGTTGGCCCAGTTTGTGGCTGACGGAAAACTTAACTCCCAGTTTATAAATGTTGAGTCGGAACATTCCGCAGCCTCTGTCGTATTGGGCGGCGTGGCCGCAGGAGTCAGGTCTTATACTGCCACCAGCTCCCAGGGCCTTTTTTATATGGCAGAGGTCATCTTTAATATCGCCGGGATGCGCCTGCCTCTGGTTTTGACCTGCGCAAATCGCGCAATCTCAGCCCCCATCAATATCTGGAACGACCAGCAGGATTCAGTATCTTTACGCGATAGCGGCTGGATCCAGCTTTATGCCGAGGATATACAGGAGGCAGCGGATCTGCACTTAATCGGCTACAGGATAACCGAGGATAAATCTATGATGCTTCCGGTGATGGTCTGCATGGACGGCTTTATCCTTACTCATGGCATAGAAGTAGTAGATATGCCCACGCAAGAACAAGTAGATAAGTTCCTACCCGCATACAAACCTTTATACAAACTTGACGTAGAGAATCCCATTAGTATGGGGCTTTTGGCTGATCCTGATTATTATACGGAGACACGCTACGCAATCCATGAGACCATGAAGGACGCGTTAAAGCTCATACCCAAGGTTACCGCTGAGTTTTCCAAGGTCTTCGGCCGCAGCTACAACGGCCTTCTTGAAGAGTATCGCACTAAGGACGCAGAGCGCGTAATCGTGGCTATGGGTTCTGTCTGCGGAACGATTAAAGAAGTGGTGGATGAGCTGCGCTCAAAAGGCAAGAAGGTAGGCCTGGTTAAGGTTACCTCCTTCAGGCCTTTCCCTGCCGTGCTACTTTACGATGCTCTTAAGGATATATCCAAAGTAGCAATACTGGATAAAGCAGTCTCTTTAGGTTCTTATGCGCCGCTGGCAGTAGAAATAAAAGCAGCGTTCTTCGGCAAGAAGAAGGCGCCGGGAGTTATCAGCAGTTTTGTCGCTGGGCTGGGCGGTCGCGATATCACCAAGGATTCCATAAAGGAGATATTCAGTTTACTCACCGCTAAAGAGAAATCCTGCGAGTTTATTGATTTAAAGCCGGAGTTATTGAAGGAGAATTATGAGTGACGAACGCCTGTTTGTCTCGGGGCATACTGCCTGCGCAGGGTGCGGCCAGTCCCTGGCTGCGCGCCTGGTAATTGAGGCAGCCGGGCCAAATACTATCATAGTAAATAATACCGGATGCCTTGAGGTTTTTTCTACCAAGTATCCGGAGACCGCCTGGGGAGTCCCCTGGATACATTCTTTGTTTGAGAATGCTGCTGCAGTAGCCTCCGGCGTTGAAGGCGCCCTTAAGTATCTGGGGAAAAAAGATAATATTAACGTGATCGCCCAGGGAGGAGACGGGAGTACGGCTGATATCGGCCTGCAGGCGCTATCCGGGATGCTTGAACGCGGCCATGATATCCTCTATGTATGTTACGACAACGAGGCCTATATGAATACCGGCATACAGCGCAGCGGCCTGACACCTTTTGACAGTAATACTACTACCAGCCCTTTAGGCAGCCAGTCTACGGGTAATCTCCGTCCTAAGAAACCCATGCCTGAGATTGCCATGGCTCACGGTATACCTTATGTGGCTACAGCTTCCGCAGGATTTCCCCAGGACCTGCAGCGCAAGGTCAAGAAGGCGCTCTCTATCAAGGGGGCCAAATATTTGCAGGTGCATGTGCCCTGTCCTCTGGGTTGGCGTTATGGCCCAGAGCTCACAATCCAGGTAGGCAAGCTTGCGGTAGATACCGGTCTTTATCCTTTGATCGAATATGAATACGGTAAACTCTCCGCAGTCAGGCAGATCCAGCCTAAGCCGGTTGAGGAGTATCTTAAAAGCCAGGGCAGATTCAAGCATCTTTTAAATAACCCGCAAGAACTGCGCAAGATTCAGGAGATTGCGGATAATAATATTAAGAAATATAACCTGAAGGCGCAGGAACCGGCAGGTAGTTAAAAAGGGGGTTGCCATGGGAAAACAGGCGAGGGCTATCGTGGAATTAAGTTTAAAGGATTTAGTTAAAGACCTTAACAAGGCATACGCGGATGAATGGCTGGCATTTTACCTTTACTGGTATATGGCGCAGACCGTTTCAGGCAAGGGGTATGAGGATATTCAGGAGTTTTTGAACAAGCTGGCTAAGGATGAGTTAGAGCACGCCCAGGAAGTAGCGGACCTTATTATTAAGTTGGGCGGTTTGCCTATAGCCAATCCCATGGAATTGGAAAAGAACGCCAATTCCCCCTATATGATGCCTCCTAAGAATAGCGCAGACGTCAACAGGATAATACGCATAGTTACCGAGGCAGAGGCGGGAGCGATAGAGGTATATAACAAGATTGCCAAGAAGGCATTCGGCAAGGATAATGTTACCTATCAGTTGGTAACGCACATCCTTTCTGAAGAGGTAGATCACGAAGAGACTTTCGAGAATTTACTGGAGAGATAATAATATAAAGTAAGCTTTTCTAGGAGGAAATAAATGGCTAAGGTAAGTGTGGATGCCTCCAGCTGTGTGGGGTGCGGTCTGTGTGAACAATCATGTCCTGAGGTCTTTGAAGTGCAGGGTGATGGTATAGCCCACGTTAAGGCGCAGGCCTGTGCGGTGCATGATTTGAAAGAAGTCGCAGAGCAGTGTCCGGTGACTGCGATAAAGGTAGCCTAGTATAACTGGGTCTTCTTTTTAAGTTCCAGCACAAATTTGTAAAAAACCTCTGTTTTTTTCTGAACGAGAAGCTTTTCGGTAAATTCAGCCTTTTCCGCAATAAATTTATTTTCGTCTATCGGTAACCTCGATTTAAGCTTGATTATATAAAACCCCGAAGGCATATAAATCACATCGCTGGTTTCGTCCTCTTTTAAATTCTGGGCGATGCTCCAGAAGGTGTCTGAGGCACCTATACCTTCTATATAACTGCCGTATTTAAAGAAATCGGTGGAATCGGTTTTAAGCCCGAAGGACTGGGCAGCTTTCTGGAAATTCATTACCTTAGGGTTTATCTGGTACTCTTCTTTTAATTTCTGCAGGCAGTTTTCTATCTTCTTCTTTGCGATATCCAGTGCCTGTTCTTTAATGAATGCGTCCTTCACCTTGTCTTTTATTGTTTCATAATCAGGGATAAAAGACTCTTTTATCTCTTTTACTCTTATTATGTAGTAGTTCTTATCTGTATATATAAGCGGCAGGATATCGCCTGCCTTTGCCTTGGAGGCCAGGGTAAGTATCTGGGGCGACCAGCCGATACCGGGGATGGCGTCAGCTTGCCCGAAGAGGCCGGTTTCTTTTATTGTGAGGCTAAAGTCCCTGGCTATTTTGGCTAAATCGGTCTTTTTATTGATGCGCCCGGTTAAAGCGGATAATTTTTCTTTGGTCGTTTCTTCCTTTTCTCCTTCCGTAACCAGAGATATGTATTCCAGATTAAAAGAGAGCGGCTGTTTAAAGTTCAGCGAGTTTCTGGAAAAATAATCCCTGATCTGGCCTTCAAAAGGGCTAATGTCTTTTATAAAATCCAAGTAAAGGCTCGCGATATAAAAGAGGCTTATCTGTTCGTTACTTTTACGGTAAGCGTCTTTTATCTCTTCGTCGGTTAATTTTAGCTCCCGGGTGATGTCCTCATAAAGCTTGGAGAGTATGAGGTTCTGGCGGGTCTGTTCTTCAAAGAGGCGCGGTTGGGCCCTAAAGACATACTGCATCATCTGCGCGTATATGGCGTTGTCGAAAACCCCTTTTCTTTGGAAGAAGGGGTAACCCCTGATTAAATCCACCACCTCTTTATCGGAGACCTTGGTCCCTCTTTTTTTCGCCTCGGCCAAAAGCACCAATCTTTCCCACGCCAGAGATTCCAGGTTCACGTTTTTCTGTATTTCGGAAAGGTTATCTCCGTATTGGATAATCATCTGATTCCTGGAGGCATCGAGGGAATCTTTGTACTCCGCGACCGGTATCTTTCTGCCGAAGATACGTCCGGCATACCCGGATTCCCCTTTGTTGCGTATCAGGCTGCCGGAACCCCAGAACACAAATGCCGGCAGGATGATTACGGCCAGGCCGATCCATATTTTCTTGGCAGTTTTCTTATTACGTAATTGTCTAAGCATTCAAAACCTCCATGTTGGGTTTTATTATAATTAAAAATAAGGATAATGC
>CAZKQC010000079.1:3876-6578 GCA_964554825.1 uncultured Planctomycetales bacterium | reverse complement strand
ATCACAAGTATCGCTACTGCTTATATACCTGCGCACCTATTCCATAAATTTATGGGCCCGACACTAGTCGGGCTTTTGGTTACTTTAGGCCTGGCTACTGTAATCGAGGTATGCTCGGAGGGCTCTGCTCCGCTGGCCTTCGGCATATACCAGAATACCGGCGCGCTGGGCAACAGCTTCGTATTCTTAATGGCAGGGGTGGCTACTGATTATACCGAGATAGGCCTGCTCTGGACTAACGTGGGCAGGCGCGTTGCCCTGTGGCTGCCCGTGGTAAGCGTGCCGCAGATCATCCTTATCGGAATCCTGGCCAACATCATCTTTAAATAAAAAACAAATTTTTTACTTGACAAATGATACGATTATGGTATCATTATATAAAATGAAAGGAGGAGGTATGGATATTACTATTCAGTATATGCTTCGGCCGGTAGCGCACTGCAAAGAAGGCTGCAGTCTCTTGTCCTGGGCAAGACGTTAAACTGCCCGTCCGTTTTTATCAATCATAAGGAGCCTAATAATGAAGTTGATTACCAGGGATACCGATTATGCGTTAAGGGCGCTCTGTTTTATCGCCAGGGGCAAAGATAAGATTGTGTCTGTATCAGCAATGGTAAAATCACTGAAGGTGCCCAGGCCGTTCTTAAGAAAATCGCTGCAGCTCTTGAACAAGAGAGGGATAGTGAGTTCCCATAAAGGCTTAGGCGGAGGCTTTAAGCTGGCGGTCACCCCCGGAGATTTGCTGCTGGTTGACCTGATAGAGACTTTTCAGGGGCCTTTCCGGCTAAACGAATGTTCTTTAAAGAAGAGGCCCTGCCCGCACAAAAAGGAATGCGTTTTAAAAAAGAAGATCGATAACATAGAAAGGTACGTTATCGGCCAGTTAAACAATATTACCCTGGCAGATTTAATATAGAGGTACGAGTAATGGCAAAGAGAAAGATCATTAAAATTGAAGAAGCAAAATGTAACGGTTGCGGTCTGTGTATCCCCGATTGTCCGGAGGGTGCGATTCAAATTATCGATGGCAAGGCCAGGCTCATTAGCGACCTTTTTTGTGACGGCCTGGGTGCATGCCTCGGGGCTTGTCCGGAGGCTGCGATTAGCACGGAAGAAAGAGAGGCCCTCCCCTACGATGAGAAAAAGACCATGGAGAATATAGCTAAGCAGGGGGATAATGTTATTTTAGCGCACCTGAAGCATCTTGCTGAACACGGTGAGCATAAATACCTGGGCCTGGCGCAGGAATATTTAAAGGAAAAGGGTATAAATATCAACTTTAAGCAGGCCCAGGCGTTAAGCGGCCATGGTAGCTGTCCCGGCTCGAGGATGATGGATTTCCGCGGTAAGACAGAAGGTAAGGGGCGAGGTGATACTAAAGAAGAACCTTCTGAGTTGAGAAACTGGCCGATACAGCTTATGCTTGTTCCGGAGCATGCCCCTTACTTCGAGGGGGCAGATCTGCTTATTGCCGCTGATTGCGTTTCTTTCAGTTATGCCTCTTTTCATCAGGGCCTGCTAAAAGGCAAGATCTTGCTGGTAGGCTGCCCTAAGCTTGATGACGCTCAATATTATCGGCAAAAGTTGGCCGGGATAATTAAAAGCAATAACCTGAAATCAATTACCTGCGCGCATATGGAGGTACCCTGTTGCTTCGGCTTGCTTAGCATAATTAAAGAGGCGCTTTTAGCCTCCGGCAAAGATATGCCGTTTAAGGAAATCACCGTAGGTATAAAGGGAGAAATCCTCAAATGAAAAATATTTGCCCTGGCCAGGACAGAAGAAACGTTAAGGCAGAGTTGCTTTCTTGCCCTGATTGCGGTTATCAGGTTGAAATTTTCTCTGACGAAATAGGAGTGAAGTGCCCGCAGTGCAGAAACTTAGTCTGTCGCCAAAGGCTTCCTTCTTGCGTGGATTGGTGTAAGTCTGCGAAGGAGTGTATCGGAGAAGAGAAATACAAACAGTTACGCGGAGGTTAAACATGTTTTGCTATCAATGCGAGCAAACTGCAGGTGGCAGCGGTTGTACAAAGGTAGGGGTATGCGGCAAGGATGCGGATATCCAGAGCTTGCAGGATATCCTGCTTTTTGGTTTAAAAGGGATTGCCGCTTATGCCTTTCACGCAAGAGAGCTTGGTTTTAGGGACGAAGAGGTAGACGCCTTTATGCATGAAGCCTTATTTAAAACCTTAACTAACGTCAGCTTTGACCCTGCTCAATATCTGGATATAGTTTTGGAATGCGGCAGGATGAACCTGCGGGCAATGGAGCTTTTAGATAAGGCTAATACCTCTAGGTTTGGTAACCCCGTTCCGACCGAAGTATCAACCGGCACAATTAAAGGCTCAGGGATTCTGGTTACCGGGCATGATCTCCTGGATCTTTACGAGCTGCTTAAGCAGAGCGAGGGCAAGGGGGTAAATATCTATACTCACGGAGAGATGCTGCCTGCGCACGGCTATCCTGAGCTCAAGAAATTTAAACACCTGGTGGGTAATTACGGCGGCGCCTGGCAGGAGCAAAAAAAGGAATTTAAAGATTTTAACGGCGCGATACTGGTTACTACTAACTGCGTGCAGATTCCGCCACCCGGTAGTTACCTGGGGCGTTTATTCACTACGGGTATTGCGGGAGTGGCCGGGGCAGTGCATTTAGAGAGGAAGGATTTTTCTATGATTATAGAAAAGGCCCTTTCTTTGCCTC
>CAZKQC010000079.1:0-3866 GCA_964554825.1 uncultured Planctomycetales bacterium | reverse complement strand
AGAATCCGGCAAAAAGATTATGACCGGGTTCCACCATACGGCAATCTTAGGCCTGGCAGATAAAATCGTAGCAGCTCTAAAGGCCGGCAAGATTGAAAGATTTTTCTTGATCGGCGGTTGCGACGGGGCTAAGCCGGGCAGGAATTATTACACGGAGTTTGCCGAGCTTGTTCCCAAAGACTGCGTGATATTGACCCTGGCCTGCGGGAAATACCGTTTTAATAAGCTCGATTTCGGAAACATAGAGGGCATCCCCAGGCTTATTGATATCGGCCAGTGCAATAATGCCTATTCTGCGATACAGGTTGCCTTGGCCCTGGCTAAGGTATTCAATTGCGGGGTGAATGAGCTGCCGCTCTCTTTTATTCTTTCCTGGTATGAGCAAAAGGCCGTAGCAATACTCCTGACTTTGCTATCCTCCAACATTAAAGGTATGCGTATCGGCCCTACCCCGCCGGCCTTTATTACGCCAGGTGTCTTTAAGGTACTACAGGATAATTATGACTTGAAACTGATTACTACACCTAAGCAGGACTTAGAGGTCATTTTAGGTAAATAACATTTATCGTAAGACCATTGCTGTTGTATAATATTGAGGATGGAAACGATAAAAGCTAAGCTAATTGAGACAATAGACAGGGTCTCCGGAGTCAGGAGTTTCAGGTTTATGCCTGAAAAACGTATAGACTTTGTGCCTGGGCAATTCTTGCAGGTTATATTTGATGCCAGGAATAAAGATTTGAATAAATACCTCTCTTTCTCCTCCTCTCCCACTCAAGAATATATAGAATTTACTAAACGCTTAAGTAACAGCGTCTTTTCTGAAAGGCTTAAGGGCTTAAGGATAAATGATGAGGTTTCATTGAAAGCTCCGATGGGGACTTGCGTCTTTAAAGAAGAATACGAAAGAATAGCTTTTTTAATCGGAGGGATAGGTATCACTCCGGTGGTTTCTATTCTGGAATATATAGCCGAGAAGAGGCTTGCGACCGACGCCATGCTTTTTTATTCTAATCGTACTGATGAGGATATCGCCTTTAGGCGGGAGCTGGACCTCTGGCAGTCTAAGGCAGCCAATATCAGGGTTTTTTATCTGGTAACTGAATGCCAGCCGAAGGATAAAAAGTGTTTTTTTGGCCGTATAGACAGGGATTTGTTGATGAGAGAAATAAAGGACCTTGCAGAGCGTATATTTTTTATCTTCGGACCTCCGAAGATGGTAGAGGCGATGCATAATCTTTGTCTGGATATCGGGTGTAAAGAGGAGAATATCAAAACAGAGAATTTTATCGGTTATTAACCCCGGTTAAAAGGAGGTGTTTATGGCGTCAATCAAGGATCTATTGCAGAGCGCAGATTATAAA
The DNA here is from genome assembly GCA_964554825.1 of uncultured Planctomycetales bacterium. GTDB lineage: Bacteria > Omnitrophota > Gorgyraeia > Gygaellales > Profunditerraquicolaceae > VGKF01. Next base: position 2,502 of record CAZKQC010000079.1, on the reverse strand, counting down.
AGTGAGAAGCATGTCCCGCTTATTGAGGTACAGGATAAGGCAAAAAAAGGAGAGTGGATTACGCTAACTATAAGCGTAGGTAAAGAGATCCCGCATCCCAATACTACCGAGCATCATATCGAGTGGCTTGAGCTTTATTTTCTCTTCCAAGGGGAAAAATTCCCGCAATTACTGGCACGCCTTGAATGCTCAAGCCATGGTGCCTCTGTCCAGGGCCCGAACACCAGCACGGTTTATACCCAGCCTGTTTTAACCTGTGGTTTTAAAACGGATAAGCCCGGGACCCTGTTTGCTGCGTCCTTCTGCAATATACACGGGATTTGGGAGAGCTCCAAAGAGTTAACCTTAGAATAAGGAGGAAGGCAGTATGTTAGAAAAGATAACTTTTAAGGGCAACCCTTTGACTTTAGTAGGCAGGTCTGTAAGAAAAGGCCTTCCTGCCCCGGATTTTAAAGTAACATCCGCAAATCTGCAGGAGAAAACTCTCGCTGACTTTTCCGGTAAGATCAAAGTGATTATGTTCTTTCCCTCCCTTGATACCCCCGTATGCGACCTGCAGGTTAAAGAGTTTAATAAAAAGGCCTCCGGTATTTCTTCCGAGGCGCTAGTTTTAGGGATAAGCAAGGACCTTCCTTTTGCGCAGCAGCGGTTCTGCGAGACCTTTGAGATAAAAAATGTCTCAGTCCTCTCCGACTATAAAACCTCTTCATTCGGGATAAATTACGGCCTGCTGATAAAGGAGCTTAATCTTTTAGCCAGGGGGGCCGTTATCCTGGATAAAAATAATATCCTGCGCTATAAACAGGTGGTGGCGGAGTTAACCGCTCCCCCTGATTATGCGGATGTATTGAAGTCTCTGGAGTCAGTGATAGAGAGCCCGCAGCTTCCCATAACCATAGAGCTGCCTTCTAAATGCAAGCCCTGCGAAGAAGGTACGCCGAGCCTCCCGCAGGAAAAAATAAAGAAACTCATGGCCCAATACCGTGGCTGGGAGTTGCTGGAGGATAAGTTGCTGGTTAAGGAATTTAAGTTCAAGGATTTTTTAGAGGCAAAATATTTCCTAGACCTCATAGCGGTTATCTCCGAGGAACAGGGGCACCATCCTAATTTAAATTTAGGCTACGCAAAGTTGAAGATTACCCTTACTACTCATGCCGCAGGCGGCTTGACTGAGAACGATTTTATTATGGCCAAGATAATAGATGAGCTGAGTATTAACTAAGAGAGGCATAAGATGGAGAAAATAGAGATTGTAAAAGATGTCTTCTGGGTGGGGGCGATAGATTGGAATGTGCGCAGTTTTCACGGTCACACCTATTCTACAAGCAGAGGGACTACCTATAACGCCTATCTTATCCTGGACGAAAAAATAGCTTTAGTGGACACCGTATACGGGCCTTTTGCCCAAGAGATGATCGAGAGAATAAGGCAGATTATCCCTCCTGAAAAAATAGACTATATTATCGCCAACCACGTAGAAACAGACCACTCCGGGGCACTTCCGGCGATAACTAAGCTCTGCCCAAAGGCAAAAGTCTTGGGCACTCAGAAATGTAAGGAGGGGCTGCACAAGCATTATTACGGTAACTGGGAATTCGGCGTGGTTAAGACGGGTGACAGGATAGAACTAGGAAAGAAGACGCTTACTTTTCTGGAAGCGCCTATGCTGCATTGGCCGGACAGCATGTTTACTTATTGCCCGCAGAATGAGTTACTCATGCCTAATGACGCTTTTGGTCAGCACTATGCAACGAGCGCCAGGTTTGATGATGAGGTTGACCAGTGCAGCCTGATGCAGGAGGCAGCAAAATACTACGCCAATATCCTCTGGCCGCTAAGCCCCCTGGTCCTAAGAAAGATCGAAGAGGTTCAGAAATTGAATCTAGCCATAAAGATGATTGCCCCCAGCCACGGGATTATCTGGCGTCGTGACCCGGGAAAAATAGTGAATGCGTATTTATCCTGGGGGAACAATGAAACCCGGCCTAAGGTGGTTATTGCCTACGAGACTATGTGGGGCTCAACCGAGAAGATGGCTGCCAGGATTGCGCAGGGTCTCATTGACAGCGGCTTGGAGGTAAGGCTTTTTGATGTCTCTGTCGCAGACCGCACAGAGGTGATTAAAGAGATGCTGGATAGTAAAGGGTACCTTATAGGCTCTTCAACTCATGATAACGGTATGCTGCCCTCTATTGCGGGATTCATGGAATTCTTTAAAGGCCTGAAGCCAAAAAACAGGATTGCCTGCGTTTTTGGTTCTTATGGCTGGGGGGGAGGCGCAGTAAAAGAATTGGAAGGGGTGCTTAGGGAATCCGGGGTCGAAATAGCACAGCCGGGCCTGGCTTTTCAGTATTTTCCTGATGAGAATGAATTCCGGCTTTGTTATGAGTACGGCAAGGCATTTGCCAATAAAGTAAAAAAGGGATAATCATAAGAGAGGAGCGCGCATGGCTAAATACCGTTGCACGGTCTGTGGATATATCTATGATCCTGCTGTGGGAG
>CAZKQC010000078.1:0-6593 GCA_964554825.1 uncultured Planctomycetales bacterium | reverse complement strand
TTTTTATTCAGGTAGTATTTTGGTTTTTTCTCTTTTGTAAGGTATTCCACTTTTCTCCCGGCGTATTAACTATGATATTGTACATAATTTAAAGCTTTTGTCTACAATTTTCTGCATAGTCGGCCAGGAAACATAAGGCCGCCTAATATTCTTTGACTTTTCCGGCAAAGGGTGTTATCATTAAAAATCAATTATGAGCAGGAGAAAGAGATGGCGATAGATAAGAATGTCGTTGGATATGTAGCGCACCTAGCGCGTATTGAATTGGAAACAAAAGAGTTAGAGAAATTGTCGGAACAGCTTAAAGATATCCTTAAGTTTATCGATAACCTTAACCGTATTGATACCGCAAAGATTAATCCCACAAGCCATATCCTGCCCGTAAGCAATGTATTAAGAGAGGACAAAGAGCGAGAGTCTCTTCCTGCAGGCAAGGCCCAGGAGAATGCGCCCCAGCGCAAAGGGGATTTTTTTGTTGTCCCAAAAATAATCGACTAATGGAATTATACACACTGACCGCACACGAGCTCACTGACTTGTTGAACAACGGCAAGGTTACAGCAGCCGATATACAGGAGTCGCTGCGCAAAAGAATTGCCTCTGTTGATCCTAAGGTCAAGGCTTATCCGCGCCGCAGCGTTTCTCTTAAATTCCGGGAATCAGTCTCTGCAGGAAATAGCGGCATACTTGAAGGGATTCCGGTTTCTGTTAAAGATAATATCTGTACGCTAGGGCATAATACAGAGTGTTGCTCCCGGATCCTCGCAGGTTTCAAGCCTCCTTATGATGCTACGGTTATCAGAAAAATAAAAGAAGCAGGGGGAGTGATTTTAGAAGAGAAGTCTAATATGGATGAATTCGCCTTCGGTTCCTCTACGGAAAATTCCTGCTTCGGACCGACGCATAACCCCTGGGGCCTGGATACTGTTGCCGGAGGTTCCTCCGGAGGCTCAGCAGCTGCGGTAGCTGCTGATGAAGCTATAGTTGCCCTGGGCTCTGATACCGGAGGCTCTATTCGCCAGCCAGCTGCTTTTTGCGGTGTAGTGGGGTTAAAACCTACCTATGGTAGGGTTTCCCGTTACGGCCTGATTGCCTTTGCTTCCAGTCTTGACCAGATCGGTCCGCTCGCAAAAGATGTACGTGATGCCGCGCTTTTATTAAAAGTAATTTCCGGGCATGATCCTTATGATTCTACTTCCGTTGATACGCAAGTCCCTGATTACGTAAAATCGCTGGGTAAAGATATAAAGGGGATGAGGGTCGCTATACCTAAAGAATATTTTGTCGAAGGACTGGACCCCGAGATAAAGAAAGTGGTCCAGGAGGCCCTGGAGAAGATAAAGAGTTTAGGCGCCAGGACAGAGGTGGTATCCCTGCCGCATACCGCGTATGCGGTGCCGGTCTATTACATCATCGCTACTGCCGAAGCCAGCTCTAATCTCGCCAGGTTTGACGGCGTGCAGTACGGTCTTCGGGTTAAAGCTGAAGAAGGAGTTTCCCGGGCAATGATAGAGATGTACAAGAAGACCAGGGGCAGGGGGTTTGGAGAAGAGGCCAAGAGGAGGATTCTTTTGGGGACCTTTGCCCTCTCTCACGGTTATTATGATGCCTATTATCTGAAGGCATTAAAAGTAAGGACCCTGATAAAAGAGGATTTTGACGCAGTCTTTAAGGACTTTGACTGCATCATTACCCCTACTTCTCCTACTGCTGCTTTTAAGATAGGAGAGAAGATAGAGGATCCCTTAAAGATGTACCTATCGGATATATATACTATCTCGGCTAATTTAGCCGGGGTCCCGGCAATCTCCCTTCCTTGCGGATTCACTAAAGAAGGGCTGCCGGTGGGGTTACAGATCTTAGCCAGGCCTTTTGCTGAAGAGCAGCTTCTTGGGCTCGCCTATGCTTATGAGCAAAGCACCTCCTGGCATTTAGAAAAACCAAAATTATAAGTTATGGAATACGAGGCAGTCATTGGCTTAGAAGTCCACATCCACCTTAAAACTAAGAGTAAGGCTTTTTGCGGCTGCTCTACGGAGTTCGGCAGCGCGCCTAATTCGCAGGTCTGCCCGATATGCCTGGGTTTTCCGGGATCGTTACCGGTTTTAAACAGGCAGGCATTGGAGTATGCTATTAAGGTGGGGCTGGCGCTTAGCTGCCGGGTGCAGGAATATACAAAGTTCGACCGTAAGCATTATTATTATCCCGACCTGCCTAAAAACTACCAGATTTCGCAATACGACCTGCCTGTATCCAAAGACGGATTCCTGGATATTTATCCGGAAGGAGTTCAAAAGAGGATCCGCATCAAGCGCGCGCATTTGGAAGAAGACGCCGGTAAATTGATGCATGAAGATGACAAGAGCCTGGTGGATTTTAACCGCGCAGGGATCCCTCTTTTAGAGATAGTTACTGAACCTGATATAACCACGCCTATTGAGGCATATGAATACCTGACATCCCTGAAAAGCATTATCGAATACCTGGGTGTATCTGATTGCGATATGGAGAAGGGGTCTTTGCGCTGCGATGTGAATGTTTCTATAAGGCCTAAAGGCAGTGAAGGCCTGGGGACAAAGGTAGAGCTTAAGAATATGAACTCCTTCAAAGGGGTAAAGGATGCCCTTACTTATGAGATAGAGCGGCAGATAAATGCGCTTGGTGAGAAAGAAGCGATTATCCAGGAGACCAGGCTCTGGGATCTCTCGACTGCTCAAACATCTGCTATGCGCACCAAAGAGGAAGCAAAGGATTACCGTTATTTTCCTGAGCCGGATTTACCCCCTTTTATTGTTAGTCAGGCCAAGATCGAAGAGATTAGAAAGACTATCCCCGAGCTGCCCAGAGAGAAGATGCAGCGTTTTGCCAGGGAATACGGATTATCCGAATATGACGCAAAGATCCTGGTTTTAAACAAAGAAGATGCCGAATTTGCTGAAGAATGCTTGAAGGGATACCCAGATAAAGATAAAAAACCTATTGCGAACTGGATAATAGGTCCGTTAACTGCGTTAACGTCTAGTTCTACTGGTATCGCTCAGTTAAAGATTCCAGGGGGGATAGATGAATTCATTAAATTAGTTAAGCTCGTTCAGGAGGATAAAATTTCTAATCTTACCGCAAAATCAGTGCTGAATGAATCGATTGCCAGCGGTATTTTATCTTCTAATATAATCCAGGAGAAAAACCTAGCTCAAGTTTCGGATGTAGCAAGCCTCCAGAAAGAAGTAGAGGCAGTGCTTGGAGAGAATCTTAAGTCTGTACAGGCCTATAAAGAAGGAAAGACTAATGCCCTGATGTTTTTAGTCGGCCAGGTTATGAAGAGGAGCGGCGGCAGGGCAAACCCAAAGGTAGTGCAGGAGATATTGAAACGGAGGTTGACTGATGCGTAGGAAACCGGTTATTTTACTAGCCTTGGCCCTGGGTGTGTTTATTTTTGTTTCCGCGGCGATCTCAGGGATAGATAAAACCAAGGATGATCTTTTTAAACAAGTCTCCTTATTTTCTGATGCGCTCTCGATTATACGCAGCGAGTATGTCGAAGATATCAAGCCGCGCGAGCTGATTTACGGGGCATTAAAGGGGATGCTGGGCTCGCTTGACCCGCACAGCCAGTTTATGGACCCGGATACCTATAATGAGTTAAAGATAGACAAAGAGGGTAAGTTCGGCGGGGTAGGTATCGAGATCACGATGGATGAAGGCCTGCCTACGGTAGTGACTCCTATCGAAGATACCCCTGCCTGGAAGGCAGGGCTTAAGGTGAACGATAAGATTGTCAAGATCAACAACGAATTGACCCGCGACCTCACCCTGACCGAGGTGGTAAAAAAACTCAGGGGTAAGCCGGGTGAGGCAGTGGATATCACTGTCTTAAGGGAATCAGAGAAGAAGCTTCTGGAATTCAGGATAGTCCGCGATCTGATTAAGATAAAATACATAAAAGAAGCCAGGGTCCTGGAGGAAGGGATAGGATATATACGCTTAGTGGAATTCGGGGAAAATACCGCCAAAGACCTGGATGCGGCTCTGGATAGCCTGAATAAGGCAGGGATGAATTCGCTGATTTTAGACCTGCGTAATAACCCCGGAGGCCTGCTTGATTCCGCGGTGCGTGTAGCTGAAAAATTTATAGAAAAAGGCAAACTCATCGTTTACACCAAAGGCCGCAAGGATAACCAAAGCATGAAGTTTCTCGCTGAGGATGGGCGTCCACTGATTGACCTGCCTATGGTTGTATTGATTAATGACGGTTCGGCATCAGGGAGCGAAATAGTGGCGGGATGCCTGCAGGATTATAAACGGGCAATAATAGTGGGCGTAAAATCATTCGGCAAGGGCTCGGTTCAGACAGTGGTGCCTCTTAATGACGGTTCGGCGATCAGCCTTACTACCAGCAGGTACTTCACGCCCCTGGGCAGGCAGATACACAATAAAGGCGTTATCCCTGATATTGTGGTAGAAGAAGGGGTGATAGTAACCCAGAAGCAAGCTACTGCAGAAAAACTAAAAGACGAGCTTCAGGGGTTGGAAGATAAAGAAAAACAGCTTCCGGAAAAAGAATCCCCGGGGAAAGACCCGGAAAATTATAAATTAGATAATCAGCTGATGCGGGCAGTGGATATCCTGAAAGCGGTAAAAATCTACAAAGGTATTAAATAGTGGAGAAACTTAAGGCTTATCGTATAGCGGTTATTGCCCTCAGCGCCCTGGTTATCATACAAGCTGCCTGCCTTATCTATTTGAACCTTAGGCGTCCCAAGCCCGCAGTGGTTAAAAAAGCAGCTGTTTCCAGGGGCAGGATAGCCATTGTCATCGATGACTGGGGTTATAACCAGAATAACCTTCAGGCCGCAAGCGAAATAAAGCAGCCCTTGACTGCGGCGCTTTTACCGAATTTAACCTACTCTAAAGCTATGGCCCACGAGCTTCATGGCCTGGGTTTTGAGATTATCCTGCACCTGCCTATGGAGCCTTCGGAAAAATACCGCCTGGAAGAAAATACTATCATGGTTTCCATGGATGAGCCCCGGATAAATAGAATCATAGAAGATGACCTGGCGGATCTCTTGTATGCCAAGGGGGTTTCCAATCATATGGGCTCCCTGGCCACGCAGGACGCCAGGGTTATGAGTATAATCTTCAGGGATCTAAAGCTCAGGCAGCTTTATTTTCTAGATAGCCTGGTATCCACTAAATCAATATGCGCTTCTCTTGCTAAGAAAACAGGGCTTAGTTTTGCCAGGAGGGATATTTTCTTGGATAATATACAGGACCCCCAGTATATAAAAGGCCAGATCGATAAACTTAAAGCCAGGGCAAGGGTTAGCGGAAAGGCCATAGGTATCGGACATGACCGCCGCCGCACCCTGGAGGTTTTGAAGGAAGAGCTTCCGAAATTAGAAAAAGAGGGGTTTAAGCTCGTATTCGTATCGGACTTAATAACAAGATGAACGTATTAGGCATAGAGAGTTCCTGCGATGAGACTGCTGCGGCAATAGTAAAAGACGGACGAGTTGTGCTCTCTAACGTAGTGAGCTCAAGCCTTAAATACCACCGTAAATACGGAGGCGTGATCCCGGAGATTGCCTTCCGCATGCAGCTGGAGACAATAACTGAGGTTTGCGCCTGCGCCCTTAGGGATGCCAGGTTAAAATTAACCGACATAGGCCTGGTCAGCGTAACAACCGGGCCGGGGCTCCTGGGTTCGCTTTTAGTGGGGACCTCTTTCGCAAAGGCGTTAAGCCTGAGCAGGTCAATACCGCTTAATAGCGTCAATCATCTCTACGCGCATATCTACGCCGCTTTTCTGGATAACGGGGGTATCCAGCTGCCTTTTGTCGGGCTGGTTGTATCCGGAGGGCATACCAGTTTGTTTTATGTAGAAGATTTTAATAAAATAAAACTTTTGGGCTCTACCCGGGATGATGCCTGCGGAGAGGCCTTTGATAAGGTGGCCAAGATTTTGGGCCTGGGCTATCCCGGCGGGCCGGTTATTGAGAAGATAAGCAGGCAGGGAGATCCTAAAAAGATTAAGTTCAAATGTTCCGGTACTGAAGAGCCGCTCGATTTTAGTTTTAGCGGCATAAAGACGGCTGTATTATATTACCTGCGGGATTCCTTAAGGCATAAAACAGGATTGAAAAAGCTGCCCCTGCCTCTTGTCCGTGATATCGCTGCCTCTTTTCAGGAGGCAGCGATAAGTACCCTGGTCAGCAAGTCCCTGTTTGCCTGCAGAATAAAAAAGACGAGGCGCCTGGTTGTGGGCGGAGGAGTAGCTATGAATAACAGGCTGCGCGATGAATTCGCTTCCAGGGCCCCGGAAAATAACATCCGGGTTTATTTTCCGGGTAAAACTCTTTGTATGGATAATGCCGCTATGGTAGCAGGGCTAGGCTACCGGTTATTCAGGAAAGGCCATTGTATGGGCCTGGATTTAAATGTTGAACTTTCTTAAAAAAATGGGGGGTGAGTATGCTTTCGGATAAACAGATTGTCTTGCGTTTAGTCATAGCCGTAGTATTGAGCGGGCTCATCGGCCTTGAGCGTCAGATACACCGCCGCACAGCGGGGCTACGCACGCATATTATAGT
>CAZKQC010000077.1:0-6617 GCA_964554825.1 uncultured Planctomycetales bacterium | reverse complement strand
CTAAAGAGGTTATCCAGGGTCAATATCCAGCGCTCTTTCTCTTCCATGCCTTTTTCGCTATCCCTAGAGATAGTTTCGTAATCCCTTGTCGCTATGTGCTCTATATTTTTATAGGCCTTATCGCTTATCAGCCTTTCAAAGGCCAGGGTAGTTAATTGATTCTCTTTTATACTGATAAGGTCTACCTCATGCTGCGAATATTTCCTTAGATCATCTTTTTCTGCGTATGGTCTCTTTAGCGGGTCATCCAAGGCAACCATCCTGGGATAATCCCCCTCTACGCGATTGACTGCCCTGGTCCCCAGGCCGAATACGAGGCGTAACATCCCCTCCTTCGGGTCCATAGATTCATTCCATACGTAAGTATTATAAGAGACACCCACCCCGGCCAGGTCAGGGAAGAAATAATTCTTATGGCGTGACCCTGAGACTCTCTGGACCAGAAGCGCCATCTGCTCATCCAGCTTATCCAGCCCCCTCTGCCTCCTATAAGTAAGGGCATCTTCGTTCATGGTGCTGGCATAGATCTTTTTTACTGCCTCGGCAAACTGGATATATCTTTGCTCCGGAGTCCCCTGGTTAGCCAAAAATATACTTTCGTATTTTCCGGCAAAGGCATTTCCGAAATCATCCTCAAGGAGAGAGCTTGAGCGTATGATTATGGGAGAGGCGCCGAAATATTCTATGATCTGCTGGAATTGCTCCATGACCTCTTCGGGGAATACACCGTAGAGCATTTTTTCTTTTAAGACCTTCGCGATATTAAAATAACCCTCTTCGCTTTTCTGCTGGAGATGCAATTTCCACCAGCGGTTATGCACTACATAGGAGTAGAATATATCCGAGCCTATATAAAAAGAGTCGTGCGGTTCCATTATCCCCTGCCAGCCCAGGGAACTGCTTTTAGAAAGTATCTTCCTGGCTAAAAGCATGCCTACGCTCTTACCTCCGATAAAACCCGTGCCTATCAGCCTGGATTTTATATCTATAAGCTCCTCCAGCGAAAAGTTATTTATTGCCAGAGAGAGTATCTTTTTATTCTTGGTGATCATTATATTGCTGAGCTTCTTTACGGTCTCACTGATCTTTTCTTTTGCAGCGCCCTCTCTGATCAGCTCTTCTGCCTCAATAAATAGCCGGTCCCAGTAATCAAGATTTCGCTTTGCGCTCTCTGCCCCCTTCTCCCGGATATGTGAAAGTAATTTAGCGGCGTTGACGCTATCGGTGATAGGTATGCAGGTATCCTCTTTTTTCTGATGCGGAAGGAACATGGTCGGGGAATAGCGGTTCCAGACCTTTAGCGGGTGTATATAGGTGCTCCCCTGGCAATGGTATACGTCTATAAGCAGCTGCGTAGTCTCACGTATGCGCGCTATGGATTTAAAGGAGTGGTTATTGCGCAGTATAGAAAAATAGGTAACGGTCTTAAGCTCATAAAGATAAGGGCAGGTGACCATAAAGAAATCTCCTATCATCAGGTCAGTAGCCCAGGCTAAAAGCAGCTCTGAGAGGCAATCGAAGACATAGTAGGCACCCTCCCCTTCCTGGGTGATAATGTTATTTACCTTGGCAGTGAAGGATTCAAATCCGGCATGGGCATTAAGCTCATATCTTTTAATGGACCCGGATGGCTTAAGCAGAGCCTCGTGCGTAGCAAAACGCAGATATATGACTTTCTTTTTCTCTTTTAAGGCCTGGCGCACAAAAGGGCCGACTAGCTCTATGTAATCCTTTATATCATCTATCTGCCAGACTACATTATCCCCTGAGCGAAGACCGGTAATTACGCTATCCAAACCTTTTATCCCTGTGCTTATCATTTTACAACCCCCTAGATAGACGGTAAACTACTCTCACCCATCAGGTATTTATCCATAAAGTGTGCCGCGCGCCTTCCTTCAGAGATAGCCCAAACCACCAATGATTGGCCGCGGCGCATATCTCCGGCAGAGAATACCTTCTCAACCGAAGTCATATAATCTTCCTTAGTCTTTACATTTCCGCGCTCATCAAGCTCAACGCTAATCTGAGAAAGCAGGCCTGAATGCTCGGGATGCAGGAAACCCAGGGCAAGAATAACCATATCAGCCTCAATCTCAAAATCACTCCCCTTAATTTCTCTCATAGCAGGACAGGCTTGCGCTTTGCCCTGCTCGAATTCAACCTTTACGCAAGAGAGCTTCTTAACTAAGCCTCCCCCCCCTAAAAATCTTTTAGTCAGCACAGACCACTGGCGCTCTCCACCCTCCTGGTGGCTGGTAGTTGTTTTCAAAAGCAGGGGGTACTTTGGCCAGGGGTAGTCTTTGCTCCTGCATTCATCTGGCTTGGCTAAGAGCTCTACCTGCACTACGCAGCTAGCTCCCTGGCGATGGGCAGTCCCTACGCAATCAGCCCCGGTATCTCCGCCGCCGATCACCACCACTGATTTAGCCTTGGCATCTATTAATTCTCCTTTAGGTATATGCTCCCCAGCTACGCGCCTGTTGGACTGGGCCAAATAATCCATGGCAAAATATATCCCTTTTAAATCCCTTCCTTCTATCTGTAAGTCTCTGGGGATGCGACAGCCTCCCGCCAGACAGATGGCATCAAAATCATCCAGTAATTTTTTAGCTGTGATATCTTTCCCTACATCTATATTTGTTTTAAAAGTCACTCCTTCTTTCTTCCATACCTGAATACGCCTGTCTATTATGGATTTTTCAAGCTTAAAATCAGGTATCCCGTAGCGCAATATCCCTCCGGGTTGCTTATCCCGCTCAAAGACAACAACGCTATGGCCCGCCCGGTTAAGCTGGGTAGCTACAGAGAGGCCCGCAGGACCTGAGCCCACAACCGCTATAATTTTTCCGCTCCTATTTTTTATCTGGTTGGGTTTGATCAACCCGCCCTTAAAAGCTAACTCCGCCAGCGCAAGCTCATTTTCGCGTATAGCGACCGGGTCATCATTTAATCCCAGGACGCAAGAATATTCGCATAATCCCGGACAGACCCTGCCGGTTATTTCAGGCAGATTATTTGTAGCTTCCAGCAAACCAGAGGCAGCCTTGTAGTTACCGCGATAGAGATGATCATTCCACTCCGGGATATAATTTCCTATGGGGCAGGCCCAGTGGCAGAAGGGCGTGGCGCAATCCATACAGCGGGATGCCTGCTGCCGGGATTGCTTATCCTGGGGCAACCTGTAAACCTCGCCGTAATCCTTGACCCGTTCGCAGACCTTTCTGTATTGACTATCCTGCCTGGCTAATTTTAAGAAACCCCTGGGATCACCCATCGAGAGCCTCCGCTAAATCAAGCTGCTCCTCTATCTTTACGCCCTCCAAGATGCGTTTATATTGTATCGGTATAACCTTAACGAATTTCTTGAATTCCTCAGGCATATTTTCTAAAACCCTCTTTGCTTTTTTACTCTTAGTGTATTTCAAATGATTATGCAAGAGGTGATATATCGCATCCTTGTCATCCTCACCGACCTCTTCCAGCTCAACCATATCTGGGTTGCATCTGTCTTTGAAGGTATTGTTTTCATCGTATACATAGGCTATCCCCCCTGACATCCCGGCAGCAAAGTTAATCCCGGTCTCACCTAAAACAACCACCCGACCTCCGGTCATATATTCGCAACCATGGTCTCCCACCCCTTCTACAACAGCGTATAACCCGGAATTCCTTACACAGAACCTCTCCCCGGCTAGGCCCGAGATATAGGCCTCTCCCGAGATAGCGCCATAGAAAGTGGTATTTCCGATGATTATATTTTTATCCGGGGCATAGCGCGACTTTTTATCCGGGTAGATTATGATCTTGCCTCCGGAGATACCCTTGCCTACGTAGTCATTAGCCATACCTTCCAGCTCCAGCGTAATCCCTTTGTTCAAAAATGCGCCAAAACTCTGACCAGCGATCCCATTGAATTTACAGCTTATAGTATCTTCCAAGAGCACCCCGTCACCCGAGCGCCTTGAGACCTCGCCGCTTAACATAGCGCCTGTGGCGCGGTTTGTATTATTGATCGGTCTTGAGATCGCAACCGGATTATTCTTCTCTAAAGAATCAGCGCAGATCTTTATAAGCTCTCTGTCCAGCACAGCATCTAGGGAGCTATCCTGTTTGTATTTATAATAACTGCCGATATCCTCAGGAAGATCCGGCTTATAAAGTATCCTGGAATAATCTATCCCCCTTGCTTTTGCAGGAAGAGCCTCCCGGTTTAACTCCAGGAGATCAGTCCTGCCTATCATATCATCTATTTTTCTGAGGCCCAGGCTAGCCATGATTGAACGCAACTCGCCAGCTACAAAACGGAAATAATTTACGATATACTCCGGCCTTCCCCTGAATCTCTTTTGTAGAATATCATCCTGTGTCGCTACTCCTACTGAACAATTATTCAGATGGCAATGCCTAAGCATCACGCAGCCGATTACCACCAGCACCGCCGAGCAGAAACCATACTCTTCTGCCCCCAATAACGCTGCTATGGCGACGTCACGGCCTGTGCGCATCTGGCCGTCAGTTTGTATGCGTACCCTGGAGCGTAAATTATTCAAGAGGAGGGTCTGGTGTGTTTCAGAGAGGCCAAGCTCCCAGGGTAGCCCGGCATACCTAATAGAACTGCGCGGCGAGGCCCCGGTACCTCCGTCTCCTCCTGAGATTAAAATCATATCAGCGTGGCCCTTGGCTACTCCGGCAGCTACAGTCCCCACCCCAACCTCAGAGACAAGTTTAACGCTTATGCGGGCAGCAGGATTTGCGTTTTTAAGATCAAAAATCAGCTGCGCCAGGTCTTCAATAGAATAAATATCGTGGTGCGGAGGAGGAGAGATCAAGGTGACCCCCGGGGTAGTAAACCTGGTGCGCGCAATAATCTCGCTTACCTTATGACCGGGGAGCTGCCCTCCTTCTCCGGGCTTAGCGCCCTGGGCTATCTTTATCTGTATCTCATCGGCATTGACCAGATAGTTGATGGTCACCCCAAACCTTCCCGAGGCCACCTGTTTTATGGCGCTTCTTCTTGAATCTCCGTTAGGAAGCTTCACGAATCTATTGGGATCCTCTCCTCCTTCCCCGGTATTTGATTTTCCGCCTATGCGGTTCATAGCAATGGCAATGGTCTCATGCGCCGCGGCACTAATCGAACCAAAGCTCATAGCGCCTGTGACAAAACGCTTCATGATCTCTTCGATTGGCTCAATCTCATCAAGAGGGACCGTTTCCCTTTTTTTGAATTTAAGCAGGCTCCTTAGAGTAGTGGGATTCATTGACTGATCATTGATCAGCCGCGCGAACTGGGCATACCTCTCGGGGTCATTATCGCGGGTAGCATCCTGCAGCGCTGCTATACTCTGGGGATTCCAGAGATGAAATTCTCCGTCTCTCTTCCACTGATAGATCCCGCCGCTATTTAAATACGGCTTCTCTATATACCTCTGCCCGTAAGCCTCTTTATGCCTCTTAATGGTTTCATCCGCTATCTCATCCAGCGAAACCCCTCCTATCCGAGAGACAGTCCCGCTAAAATATTTATCTATCAACCCGTCTTCAAGGCCCAACGCTTCAAATATCTGCGCCCCGCGGTAACTGCGCAGTGTAGATATCCCCATTTTAGAGAGTATCTTTAGTATACCGTCACTGAGGACTTTAATATAATTTTTTTGCGCGCTTTTATAATCCAGACGCAGCTCTTTTTCTTCTATCAGATACTTTATTGCCTCATAGGCAAGATAGGGATTTACGCAATCCGCCCCGTATCCAAAGAGCAGGGCAAGGTGATGCACCTCCCTGGGCTCTGCGTTCTCTACGATCAGGGCAACCTGGGAACGGATGGTCTTTTTTACCAAATATTGATGTACGGCACTGGTAGCTAAAAGGCTGGGGAGCGCTATATTATCCCGGTCAGCACCCCGGTCGCTTAATATGATAAAAGAATAGCCTTTATCAATGGCGTATTCTGCCTCGGAAGAGATCCTCTCTAATGCCTGCAGAAAACCTTCCCTGCCGCTTCCTGCGTCAAAAAAGGTATATATGGTCTTACTCCTAAAACCGTTAATACTAATATCGCGTATCCCCTGGAGCTCTTCATCCGTTAATATGGGATTTTTAACCCGCAGCTTATGACAATGCTCGGGCGTCTCCTCTAATATGTTCTTTTCAGGCCCGATAAAACTCTCCAGGCTCATTACCACCTTCTCTCTTATAGAGTCTATGGCCGGATTGGTTACTTGAGCAAAGAGTTGTTTAAAATAATTGTAGAGTATCTGCGGCTTCTCTGATAAAAAGGCGTGTGGCGTATCAATACCCATAGAACCTACAGGCTCCTTGCCATCCTGGGCCATCGGTTTTAAGATAACCTTAAGGTCTTCCCGGGAATAACCAAAGGCCTCCAGGCTCCCCAGTATATCCTCGGAAGAATGCCTGTTGACTACGCTAGCAGATAGCTTATCGAAATCCACCATATTCTGGGCATTCCAACTGCCGTAAGGAGAGTGTTCAGAGACCCTTTTTTTGATCTGGGAATCCTCTACTATACAGCCTGATTCGGTATCGATGAAAAAAATCTTTCCCGGTTCAAGCCTTCCGCAGCTCTTTATCTGGCCAGGCTCTATATCCAGGAC